>WLIL01000099.1 GCA_009702245.1 Actinomycetota bacterium | reverse complement strand
CTTACCAGGAGATGGTCCGATGACATACGAAATTGTGGCCAGGCCCCACCAAGAGAACTTCATTAAATGGGCGAAAGATAAGCCAAATGTGCTCGTACTTTCGGCCGATCTCACTAACTCATGCGAAGTGGGTAAGTGGCGCGATACGTATCCTGATCGTTTCTTCTCAATGGGTATGGCTGAACAAAATATGCTCGGCTATGCCGCTGGTCTTGCCCGTGAAGGTTTCGAACCGTGGCTGCACACTTTCTCGGTATTTCTTTATCGCAGGCCGCTGGATCAACTGCAGATGTCGATCGCCTATCCTGCGTTGAAGGTGCGTCTCGTTGGCTTCTTACCAGGCATCATGACTCCAGGCGGAGTGACCCACCAAGCAATAGAAGATATCGCCATCCTGCGGGCGATCCCCAACATGACCATTTTCGAAACCGGAGATGCCACCGAAGTGGAATCAATTCTTGACGTTGCACACGCGGTCAATGGGCCGGTCTACATTCGAATGCTGCGCGGCGAAGTCTCGCGCATCTTCCCAAAGAACGAGCCATTCAAATTTAACACCGCACGTATTCTCTCTAGCGGCGATGAGATCACACTGCTCACTTCTGGAGTGATGACTGAGGAAGCGCTACGAGCCACCACGCTCCTCCAGGAGAAGGGGGTGTCCATCACGCACCTGCACATCTCCACTTTGAAACCCTTTACCGACCCAGCAGTAATTAAGGCATTGAAGAAGGCCAAACACGGCGTCATCACGATGGAGAATCACACCATCATCGGTGGGCTTGGTAGCGCGGTCGCCGAAGTAATGGCGGAGAATGCGATTGGCGTTCCACTCCGGCGTATCGGGCTCAAAGATACCTACGCACATGGCGCTTCTCAGAAGTACCTCATGTCAGAGTATGGGATCGATGCGAAGTCACTTGTCACCACCGTCGAAGAGCTGCTCGGAAAGAGTTTTGAGATCGCCGAAGAAGACTTGCAAGAGCAACGTTCGGTGAGCGTACATAGCAGCGCAAAGGTTGAAGCACTCTGATGACGGATCGCATCACCGCTACCTACCGCATCACCGGAAATGAACCGGCTGCGGTTGCAGAAGCTATCCGCGTTGAGCAAACGATCGAGTTTCCACACGACTTAGCTCCCGAGTGGATTCAACGTGAGGTTGTTGGTCGCGTGGAGGAAATCTCCGGAGACCAGGTCACAATCTCGTATGACCCTCGAGTGGCGGGTAGCGAACTCACTCAACTCCTCAACGTGCTTTGGGGAAATGTTTCACTCTTTCCTGGAGTGCGCATCGTAGATCTCGCGCTTCCCGAGAGCATCACTGCTCTCTTTGATGGCCCGCGGTATGGCATTGAAGGTTTGCGTGCACACTTTGGCGCCGCCACTCGCCCACTGATCACCACCGCGTTGAAGCCCATGGGCACTTCGTCGGCAGACTTCGCTGAAACGGCGCGCACGTTAGCCCTGGCTGGCTTTGACATCATTAAGGATGACCACAGTTTGGCAAATCAACCGTGGTCAACTTGGCGTGAACGCGTGGAGTTGGTCTCCAAGGCAGTTGCCGAAGCCAACGCAATCACGGGCGGGAAAAGCGCCTACGCTCCCAGCCTTAACCTGCCAGCCGATCAAGTGCTCAACGCCGCCAAGAGCGCCGCAGAACTCGGCGCTGGGGCACTTCTCATCCTCCCTGGAATCACAGGCTTCGACAGCATGCGAGTCATCGCAGAAGAGAGCGAACTTCCGATCATGGCCCACCCTTCGATGTTGGGCTCGTACACGATCTCCCCCAACGAAGGCATTGCGCACGGAATTCTCTTCTCGACACTGATGCGCCTTGCTGGCGCGGATATCACCATCTTCCCGAACTTCGGTGGTCGTTTTTCTTTCTCAGAAAGAGAATGCCTGGAGATTCGTGACGCTGCCATCGCTCCGCTCGGATCAATCGCACCGATTTGGATCTCCCCTGGCGGTGGAATGAGCCTTGAACGCATTCCTGAAATGATCGATTTCTACGGCAAAGACACATCGCTTCTTATCGGCGGCGCATTGCATCGAGGATCGCTTCGCGAGAATGCAGATCGCATGGCTCACTTGGTAAAAGCTTATTAATTAAAGCCAGCCTGACTTCTTAAACTTTCGTACTAAGAACAAGGTGAGAGCACCTATGCAAAGAAGGAGAGTTGGATAGGCGTAGGTCCATCGCAACTCGGGCATATGATCAAAATTCATTCCATAGATTCCAGCCACCATGGTGGGCGCGACACCTAATGCAACCCACGCAGTAATCTTGCGCATATCTTCGTTCTGCCTCACTTGGACCTGGGCCAGATCTGCATTGAGCACGCTGCTTAGAAGTGCATCCAGTCCCGAAGCTAAGTCGGAGGCTCTCGCCAAGTGATCGCTGGTATCTCTAAAGAAGGGACGGATCTTCTCCGGAATCTGCAAAGTGTGGTCCGAGGAGAGTCGGTCAATCGGGATCGCAAGTGGATCTACTGAGTTCCGGAATTCGATTACCTCTCGTTTGAGTAAGTAGATTTCCTGTGACCAAGATTTGCGATTAGTGCCAAATACTTTGCTCTCCAGAATGCTCACATCGTCAGCGAGCTGGATGCCGATCTCCACATACGAATCAATCACTCGGTCGATCACTGCGTGGAGCACAGCGTAGGGTCCCTCTACAAGATGCTCTGGTCGATGCTCCAGATCATGACGCAACGCCACCAGCGGCGCACCTTCCCCGTGTCGAACAATGACGACGAAAGCATCACCGATGAAGCACATGAGTTCGCCAGTCGAAATTTGGCTCGTTGAATCGTCGTAGAAAACCGTACGCAGGACTACAAAAGTTATGGAGCCGTAGCTTTCAATTTTCGGGCGTTGGTGAGCATGTACCGCATCTTCTACCGCGAGTGGGTGCAGCTTAAACTCGGTTGCAACATCAGCAAACTCAATTTCAGTGGGAGCCGAAAAACCGGCCCAGACAAAGCCACCCTGATCGCGAGCCATATCCACCAGATCGGAAAAATCAGAAAGTCCCACTTGGCGCACGCCGTCTCGATACCACGCGCAATCTACAAGCATTGGCACTCCTTACCGAAGGGATTGGCTAGGAGTAACCTACGCCTACTTCTTCTTAAAACCGGCGGGGCATACAGGCTTTGCGCCGGTGACCTTCTTAGAAGTCTTACCCTTCACGCAAGTAATGGTGATGGCCTTGGCTGCACTTGCCTTAGCGGGTGCAGCTGGAGCCGCCGCTGCGGCAGCAGGTGCTGGCGTTGGCGCTGGAGTGGTGATCGACTCCTTCGCCCTTAACTTAATCGAGAGCTTTGCTTGGCTGAAGGTGAAGCCCTGCGCAGTGAATCTGAAGTATTGATCATCAAGTGACATCTCGGCACTAATAATCTTCTTCTCACCGGCTTTCTCGATAGTCACAGTGACCGCATCCTTGGCGGGAATCTCGCCAGCTTTAAGGTCCCAGACACAGCGCGCATAATCAGTAGCGACTAAAAGGTCATAGCGACCCAAAAATTCCGTCTTCCCATCTGGCTTGAAATGTGGGCTCGAGATGGAGTAATCAAGCGTCCCGGTGGACTTATCGTAATTTGGCAGCGCACTCTTGTAGACCATCGCGTTAGACGACACAAAGCCTTGGAAGTTGCTGGAATCGCAACTCACGCCATCAGCACGTCCCTTAGGCTGCAAATCCACCCGCCAGAGCGACTTCAACGAATCTGCGATGTCGAAGGTGGGCGTAGTCGATGCGGAGGCGCTCATCTCCGCGGAAACAATGGAATTAAAAATCGAAATGCTCGTCTTATCTGGAGGGAGTGGATAGGTTGCATCCCCCGCGGTGCTCCACGGTGCACGTGAATCACCAAATGCGGTGGCGACCGTATCCCACTTCGACTTCTCTGTAGGTTTCGCTGAAGAGTAAGTGCGGTCAATCGTCTGTACATCCATCGAAGTGCCTTCAAGGGTGACAACGGTGCGCTTTTCGGTATCGGTAGGAGCGGTGAAAGTGATTGATGGATCAACGACTCGACCAGTCATCCAACCCTGTGGGCGCGCAAGAAGTTTGAGAGAGACTTTGAGACGAGCAGCTTCTGCTAGATCACCGATCTTGTAACAGACCGAATCAACATCCGCGCCGTTTGCCGTGATGCACTCAGCATCATCGGCAGGATCTAAGCCTGCCACCTGATAGACCGGAAGGATGACAAGTGAAATGTCGGGATCGGCAGCCACACCAGCGGCGATCCGAGTACTGACATGTGCTGTCACCGCAAAATCAGAGCCTTTGGAGTGCGTGAGGCCCGCAAAGGTAAAAACCTGAGGAAGCGTCGGCTTATTTACACGGAGCGCTTCGTTACGAGCAAAAGCATAATCGGCCCACTCGCTGCCGCGAATCTTCGAATACTTACCTGCCACAAGAGTGCCATCTGATTTCTTCCAAGAAACCGTATCAATACAATCAAGAGTCTTTTCAGAGTCGCAGAGCGGTAAGTAGTTATTGACCAAGAGAGTAGCGCTCTTCGGATCGCATAGTGGATCAGCAAAACCAAGCACGCACGCACTCGCTTGCTCAGCAGCTCCGACAGTCTTCAGGGAGTAAATGACCGTGCCGGGGAGTGCATCTTTATCTGCACGCCAATTTACGCCGCGCGTTTGAGTATCGGCTGCACTCGCACTCGGGAGTATGGGCAGCACAAGCGAAGAGCCCAATGCGAGGGCGATGATTATGGTCAGATTCTTACGCCGCATCAAGTGCTCCTGTCTGATAGGCCAACGGTGTGCTCTTGGCCGCGATTACACCTGTCTTAGAAACAGTGATTGCCTTGCCCGATGGATCCTTAAAAGTCTTCGTCTTAGGATCAATAAAAATTGGCTTATTACCTGCAGCCAAGACAGGATTGCCCGCGGTATCGACCAGCTGACCGTTGAGCCCCACGGTAACCGTCTTACCATCTGCACTTTTAATGACATTCTTCCCAGACTTAAGAACAGTGGCCACTTCGGAGGCGCCCAACTTGATCTGCTTACTATCTGCTCCAAGGATCGGTCGACCTGAGGAGTCAGTGACGCCGCCGTTAGCAGTGACTCGGATCGGCTTGCCTTTCTGATCAAGAAGAACAGCACCATTTGCCGAGATCGGCACACCGGAGGCGCTAAGGATCACCACACGTCCGTCGGGTCCGAGAACGGCATTGCCACCCTCGTCTGCGAGTGCGCCGCTATTGCAGAAAGTAATAGTTTGACCAAACGCGGTTAGAATACTTTCATTCTTAGCAGTGAGCGCTTGTGATCCGGCTCCACCTACATAGATAAGTTGACCATTCTTCAGGATCGCCTTGCCGCCTTCGGCAACCATGGGCTGCACCACGACTGGCTCACCAGTTGGCCCTACGGCAATGCCGCCCGTCGCATCAGAGAGCGGCTGCGCAAGGACGGGCGAACCGTAAGAGTTCAAAAGGATATTTCCCTTTGCATCGAGCACGGGCGGTGCATAGACAACTCGTCCATTCGAAGCCTGTAGGGCTTTACCAATACCGTTGAGAAGCGGAGTTGCAGTCACCGCTCGCCCAGACGAATCAGTGACCGCTTCTTGACCGGCAAAAGTCATGAGGCGCGTGTACAACACCGCGCCATCTGGCCCAGTCACTGGCCGGCCACTCGGATCTAATGTGGGCGCTGTAATGACGGGGCTTCCACTCTTATCGACGAATACCGTGTTACCTGATTTGACCGCTGGCCTGGTGGTGAGTTCTTTACCGTTTGAATCGGTGAGGGCTTTGTTATCTGATCCCAACACATTGAAGATAAGTACTGGTGCGGCAGCCTTTCCATTCTTCGCTGGAGGCGCCGCGAATTGCGACGAAGTGGTGCCTCCGCCGCCGCCTGCAGAACTTTGCTGACCTGGCGCCGGGGCTGGCGGGCCGTAGCGCGCAGTCTGCGCCTGCACAACAGTGCTCTCGG
>WLIL01000098.1 GCA_009702245.1 Actinomycetota bacterium | reverse complement strand
GCTGCGGTAAGAAAGAATCGTGATCGCTTGAGCCAGCACTTTGGTGTGCCTATGCAGTACATGAATCAGGTGCATGGAGCTGAAGTGCGACAGGTCGATAAAGTGATCTCCGATCCCACGGTCGATGCGCTGATTACGATGACGCCAGGTCTAGGGCTTGCCGTCATGGTGGCGGATTGCATTCCACTGCTCATTTGGGATGAATCCGAGAGTGTTGCAGCCGCTGTGCATGTGGGTCGCCGCGGGGCGATCAATGGAATAGTTGAAAACGTAGTTGGCCAGATGCGTTCTTTAAGTTCGGCATCGTTTTCGGCTGAGATTGGTCCTCATATCTGTGCTGACTGCTATGTCGTGGGAGAAGAGATCGCTTCTCAATTCGGCGCTACGCACCCGAACGCAGTGTTAAGAAGAGAGCAGCTCACATTGGATCTCGGTGGTGCCTTGAGGACCGTTTTAGCCGAGATGAAGGTGCAGGTGACTAATGCTCACTCATGTACCGTCGAAGACCCACTCCTTTACTCCTATCGCCGTGATGGTGTGACTGGGCGATTCGCTGGTGTTATCTCTCTACCTTCGGCGCAATAAGATTCTCCTATGACAGATCGCCGCGAGGAAATCAGGATGCGTCTCGATGCAGTGCGCGCTGAAATCGCGACATCGGCGCGTGCGGCTGGTCGCCAACCAGAAGAGATCACATTGGTGGTCGTTACGAAAAACTTCCCGACAAGTGATGTTGAACATTTGGCGGCCCTCGGAGTACTCGATGCAGGGGAGAACCGCGAGCAAGAGGGTTCAGCAAAAGCTTCCGAGGTGCTCGCGCCGATGAACTGGCATTTTATTGGGCAGCTGCAGCGAAAAAAAGTTAAGTCCGTGCTGGAGTGGGCTTCTGTGATCCACTCGGTTGATCGTCTTGAACTGGCTGAAGAGATTGTAAAGCGGGTAGTAGGTAGAGAGCAGGTACTGCGCGTTCTCGTCCAGGTCTCCCTCGATGGAGCGCAAGGTCGCGCGGGGGCGCGCAGATCTGAGCTCTCTGAGATTGCTTCGCTGTTGGCGACCTCTCCGATGGTTTATCTCGCGGGTCTCATGGCGGTTGCTCCGCTCGGTCAGGACCCTCGGGCGGCCTTTCAGAATCTGCAAGCGATTCGCGCTGACTTTATCCGTGAATTCCCTGGGGCATTGTGGTGCTCTGCTGGTATGAGCGGTGATCTTGCAGCAGCCATCGAATTTGGCGCGACACACGTACGGGTTGGCTCGTCAATACTCGGATCACGTCCTACATTCGGGTAGCGTTTTGTCCCATGGCAAACAGCATGCGCAAAATGGCTAAGTACCTCGGTTTAGTTGATGCAGATGAGGTACTTGATGGTGAAGCAGTCATCGAAGAGACGCAGGTAATGCGTCGACCTACTTTTGATATGGCTAGAGTTCGCCGCGATACAGCACCAGCTGCGGTGAGCGATGTACGCACGGTGGCACCGATGGCAACATCCCATGTTGAGCCCATCGAGCGCCCACTCAATAAAATAGTCACCCTTCATCCGCGCAATTACAATGAGGCAAAGACGATCGGCGAGCATTACCGTCAAGGCGTCCCAGTCATCATGAACGTGACGGACATGACGGATGCAGACGCCAAGCGACTCGTTGATTTTGGAGCTGGCCTGGCTTTTGGTCTCCATGGTTCGATTGAGCGCGTGACGCAGAAGGTCTTCTTGCTTTCGCCTGCAAATGTAAGCGTTTCGTTGGAAGAGAAGAGTGCGGCCGCGGAGGCATCCTTCTTCAATCAGTCTTAACGGTCGACTTAGTGGTCTTTGTACTTGGTTTTGTAGACCTCGTTCTTCAGTTATTTCTCTATTTTCTTTTGGCGCGCCTCATACTCGAGTATGTGCGGATGTTCGCACGCTCTTGGCGTCCTAAAGGTCTCGTGTTAGTTCTCATCACTGGAATCTATGTCGTCACAGACAAGCCACTGAACCTGCTCCGCCGCCGAATACCACCACTTCGCTTGGGTGGCATCAGCCTTGACCTGTCCTTCTTAGTTCTTTTTGTCATTGTGAGCGTTCTCAGATCGGGTGTGCGAATCCTCGCGCTTCTCTAATTGGCTTTGAATACCGAGAAGCGCATTCCAATATCGTCGTTCTGATGAGGGTGCTCTCCTTCTTCACGTGTGAGCTCAAGAGCGAGTACTTCACGCATAATTTCTGCACCATGGGCTTTGATAACTTGATCGAGGACTGATTCGCCTGACCACCGCACCAGAATGCGGTCACTTACTTCAAATCCCGAGATTTTCCGAGCATCTTGAACACTGCGAACGATTTCGCGCATGATTCCTGCGGAGCGAAGTTCTGGGGTGATCGTGAGGTCTAGCGCCACGCTTTCACCAGAGTCAGATGCATAGGTCCAACCAGAACGGGGAGTCTCCGTAATGATTACGTCTTCAAGGAATATCTCGCGATCGCCCACCAAAGTCTTTCCGTTCTTGCGCAGGGTCAAGACGAGAGAAGGCGCATCGAGGGCTGCCACTTCAGCCGCGACGGTTGCGGTCTCTTTTCCAAATCTCGTTCCCAGGGTTCGAAAGTTTGGCTTGAGCGTGAGGTCTACGACATCAACCTCTGAAATGTCATCTAGATGCAGCACGTTAAGTTCGTCGGAGATCTCATTTCTAAGTTCTTCGCTGAGTGCCTGCCATCCAGAAGCTGAGATGAGCGCCCTTCCAAGGGGTTGGCGGATCTTGATGTTCGATTCGGCGCGGGCGGCTCTACCGAGTTCCACGAGGCGACGTACTTGACTCACCTGCGCGATCAAACTTTGATCGATGAGGCCATGACGCACTTTGGGAAAATCGGCTAAGTGAACAGAGAGCGCAGCATCTGGATCTGCTGGTTGGACAAGTTCTTGCCAAACATGTTCGGTGATGAAGGGAACCAAGGGTGCCATCACAAGCGTGAGGTCGCGGAGGCATTCGAAGAGGGTTGCAAGCGCTGCCGGATCGCCATCCCAGAAACGGCGTCGAGAGCGACGCACGTACCAGTTCGAGAGATTATCGATAAACGACGCAATAGCGCGACCTGCACCTTGTGAATCGAAATCGGTTAATGATTCATCCACGGTTTCAATCATCGAGTTGAGTTCAGAAATAATCCAATGGTCGAGGGTGGATCGATCCTCGATAGGGATTGGCTTGGTGGTATCGAAATTTGCAATTCGCGCATAGAGGCTCAAGAAGGAGACTGTGTTCCAGTAGGTAAGCAATGTTTTGCGTACTACTTCGGTAATGGCATCATGCCCGACTCGGCGCGATTGCCACGGTGAACCGGCGGCCAACATGAACCATCGAACTGCATCGGCTCCATGTTCATCCATGAGAGAGATGGGCTCCAAGACGTTTCCGACGTGTTTGCTCATCTTGCGGCCATCTTTGTCGAGGATGTGGCCCAAGCAGAGCACTGTCTTATAAGAACTCTTTTCGAAAACTAAGGTGCCAATCGCCATGAGGGTGTAAAACCATCCGCGTGTTTGGTCGATGGCTTCACAAATGAAATCAGCAGGATAGGCAGCATTAAACTTTTCAACACTTCCTTCTTTGTGCGGATATCCCCATTGCGCAAACGGCATGGCTCCGGAGTCATACCAGCAGTCAATAACCTCGGGAACACGAGTCATCACGCCGGCACATTGAGCGCACGTAAAGGTCACGTCATCGACGAAGGGTCGATGAGGGTCGAGTACAGAGAGATCTTCGCCGGCACGAGCACCGAGTTCGGCAAGAGAACCGAAGCACTCCAAGTGACCGTCCTCGCAACGCCAGATAGGAAGAGGGGTTCCCCAATATCGATTCCTGGAGACCGCCCAATCAATATTGTTGTTAAGCCAATCTCCATAGCGACCGCTGCGAATAGTTTCCGGGTGCCAGTCAGTCTTTTCATTTTCGGAGATCAGTGCATCTTTGATTTCCGTAGTACGGATATACCAGGATGGTTGTGCGTAATACATCAACGGGGTATGGCATCTCCAGCAATGAGGGTATGAGTGTTCGTATTGCTGCTGACGAAAGAGTAATCCCTTAGCCTTGAGCTCCTTCACCAAGGCTTTGTCGGCAGTTTTGAAGAAAACGCCACCCACCAGCGGAATCGCGGTTTCGAAGGTGCCGTCTGCTCTGACTGGATTGACCACGGGTAGACCATATGAACGGCACACTACAAAATCGTCTGCGCCAAATGCGGGGGATTGGTGTACGAGACCAGTTCCATCTTCTGTTGTTACGTATTCGGCAAGCACTACGTAATGTGCGTCTGGAATTTCTACCCAATCAAAAGGGCGAGAATATTTCGTGTGCTCCAACGCGGAACCTTGCACGGATTCAAGAATGGTGACGCCATCGCCGAGGACTGAAAGTAGGGGCTGTGCCACAATGAACTTCTCGCCGGATTCATCAGATGCCACTACATAAGTAACCTGTGGATGAACGGCGATGGCGGTGTTACTTACCAACGTCCATGGTGTGGTAGTCCAGACCAGAAGAGAGACGCCCTCATACTTTCCTTCGGTGATAGGGAATCGCACGAATACCGATGGGTCAGTGATCGTTTCATAACCTTGTGCCAATTCGTGATCGGAGAGTCCGGTGCCGCATCGAGGGCAATAAGGTGCCACACGGTGGTCTTGCACAAGCAAACCCTTTTTCCAAATTTGTTGAAGTGACCACCAGACGCTCTCGACATATTCAGGAGACATCGTCCAATAGGCGGCATCAAAATCTACCCAGAAGCCCATGCGTGTGGTCATCTCTTCGAAAGCTCCCACGTGGCGTTGAACAGATTCTCGGCACTTATCGTTGAATGGGGCTACACCGTATTTTTCGATATCTCCTTTTCCGGTGAAACCGAGTTCCTTCTCAACAGCAAGCTCCACGGGTAATCCGTGACAATCCCAGCCTGCTTTGCGAATGACGTGGCGACCTTTCATGGTGTGAAACCGTGGAAAGACATCCTTGAAGACGCGCGCTTCGACGTGGTGAGTTCCAGGCATGCCATTTGCGGTGGGTGGTCCTTCGTAAAAAGTCCAGGTATCGGCGCCTTCGCGTTCACTTACTGAACGGGCAAAAACTCTTTCGCGTTCCCAAAAACGGAGCACATGTCGGTCAATATCAGCCAAGTTGATTTGCGTGGGGAGGGACTTCCACTGAGTGGGTCCAAACTTTTCACTCGTGGTATCCGTCATGCGCACTCCTCTGGTCGGTCGAACTATGTGAGTTCGATATTTCTACAGAGGGACGACTTTCGCCGCGGTACCACCCACTTTGCGCCTTGCAGCGCCACTCTTCTGTCGCACTTGTGACTCGGGGGGTGATTTTCGCTTGCGGTTAATCTTCGGGCTTACACCATCCCCGAATCGCTCCTGATCGTGCGCAAGTTACTCGTCCCCGTCAACGTTCAAGGGTAGACAGCGATGAGTTTACCGGTCGTAGGATCTTCTTGTGAGCGATGAGGACTCGATCAGGCTGGCTATTCGGGTAAAGCCGGGGGCCTCCAGGACCGAGGTAGGTGGCCTTGTAGGCGAGGAAATCGCCGTTGCTATCACCGCACAGGCCCATGATGGCGAGGCAAATATGGCCGCCATCGCTGCCTTGGCAAAAGCCCTAGGGATCGGCAAAACCCGAATACGGATCGTGAAAGGAGCCACTTTTCGCTCGAAAGTGGTGGAGATCTCCCTTGACCCCGGAGCGCGTTCGGAAGTCATGAAGAAGATTTGGGCGATGCGGACCATCCCCTCGCACAAGTAATCGGCTACCCTTCCCCCAGTTAGCCGAAGTGTTCAGCAGAAAATGAGCGGTGAAGGAGATTACGGTGCCCAGCAAGAAGCCCGTCGCCAAAGCAGCGAAGAAGGCCCCCGCTAAGGCTCCCGCGAAGAAGGCTGCGCCAGTAAAGGCTCCAGCAAAGAAGGCTCCCGCGAAGAAGGCTGCGCCAGTAAAGGCTCCAGCAAAGAAGGCTCCCGCGAAGAAGGCTGCGCCGGTAAAGAAGGCTGCGCCAG
>WLIL01000097.1 GCA_009702245.1 Actinomycetota bacterium | reverse complement strand
TGTAATGCTCTCGCTCCTGCAACGCGCGGCAGAGAAATCAGTCGGCGTCCCAAGCCTTCGCAATAGCGATTACATCAACACCATTCCGCCTGAGCGCGAACCCGATTTCCCGGGCGATGAAGCAATGGAACGCCGCATTCGCTCCTTCATGCGATGGAACGCTGCCATGCTCGTACACAGAGCACAACGTCCGGGCGTCGGTGTAGGCGGACACATCAGCTCCTACGCATCTTCAGCATCGCTCTACGAAGTGGGTTTCAATCACTTCTTCCGCGGCAAGGACCATCCTGGCGGCGGCGACCAAATCTTCTATCAAGGTCATGCAAGCCCCGGCATGTATGCCCGCGCATTTCTTGAAGGCCGACTCAGCGAAGATCAACTCGATGGATTCCGCCAAGAGCTTTCACATCCAGCAGGCGGACTCTCGTCATATCCGCATCCACGTCTCATGCCAGATTTCTGGGAATTCCCCACGGTCTCTATGGGCCTGGGGCCGCTCAATGCCATTTATCAAGCCCGCTTCAATCGTTACTTGCAGGCCCGCGGAATTAAAGACACGAGCGACCAACATGTATGGGCATTTCTCGGCGATGGCGAGACCGACGAAGTAGAGAGCCTCGGTGCTATTGGTTTAGCTGCACGCGAAGAACTCGACAATCTCACATTCGTTGTTAACTGCAACTTGCAGCGCCTCGATGGTCCGGTGCGCGGTAACGGAAAAATCATCCAAGAGCTGGAATCTTATTTCCGCGGCGCAGGTTGGAACGTCATCAAGGTCGTGTGGGGTCGAGAGTGGGATCCACTGCTTGCCCAAGACCGCGAAGGCGCACTCGTAAACCTCATGAACGTCACCCCTGATGGTGATTTCCAAACATACAAAGCCGAAGGTGGCGCATTTGTGCGCGAAAACTTCTTCGGTCGCGATCCACGCGCGCTCAAACTTATTGAAGGATGGAATGACGAAAAGGTGTGGGGGCTGCGTCGCGGTGGCCACGACTATCGCAAGCTCTACGCCGCCTACTCGGCCGCGATGGCACATAAGGGTCAACCCACGGTCATCTTGGCAAAGACCGTCAAGGGCTGGGGTCTAGGGCCGCACTTTGAGGGTCGCAACTCCACACACCAAATGAAGAAACTTACTTTGGAAGATATTCAGACTTTCCGTGATCGCCTCGGAATTCCGTTTAGCGATGATCAACTTGATAAGTACACACCGCCTTACTACCACCCAGGCAAAGACTCTGCCGAGTACGCGTACATGATGGAACGTCGAGCAAAGCTGGGCGGACCCCTGCCCAGTCGCATTGTGCGCCCCAAGGCGTTGGCCCAACCTGATGATTCTGTTTATGAATCCGCGACTCGCGGATCGGGTAAGCAAGAAGTGGCTACCACTATGGCATTTGTACGCATGCTCAAGGATCTCTTCAAAGATCCGGTGATTGGGCCGCGCATCGTTCCCATCATTCCTGACGAAGCGCGCACCTTCGGAATGGATTCACTCTTCCCGACCCAGAAGATCTATTCACCACACGGTCAGACGTACACGTCTGTCGATCGCGACTTAATGCTTTCCTACAAGGAATCCAAGCAAGGTGTCATTCTTCACGAAGGCATTAACGAAGCTGGCTCTGTCGCATCCTTTACTGCTGTCGGCACTTCATACGCCACACACGGTGAACCGATGATTCCAATTTACGTCTTCTATTCAATGTTCGGCTTCCAACGTACTGGAGATAGTTTCTGGGCAGCAGCCGATCAGTTGACCCGTGGTTTCGTCTTTGGCGCCACCGCAGGTCGCACCACGCTCAATGGTGAAGGCTTGCAACACGAAGACGGTCATTCACATCTGCTCGCCTCTACTAACCCAGCCGTTGTTTCCTACGACCCGGCATTCGCATACGAAATTGGGCACATCTTCAAAGATGGTCTCCGCCGGATGTATGGCGAAAACTCAGAGAACGTTTACTACTACCTCACCGTATACAACGAGCCATACGTGCAACCAGCCGAACCTGCAAATGTCGATGTGGCCGGAATTCTTGGTGGCATCTATAAGTACGCACCGGCTGCCACCTCTCATTCCAAGAAGGCCCAACTCCTCGCCTCCGGCGTAGCTGTTAACTGGGCACTGAAAGCCCAACAATTACTTGCCGACGATTGGGGCGTCTCTGCCGACGTCTGGTCAGTGACTTCGTGGAACGAGTTACGCAGAAACGGTCTCGAAGTTGATCGACATAACATGCTCCATCCTGAAGAGGGCCGCCAAGAAGCTTTCGTCACAATGCAAATGAAAGGATCTTCGGGACCAGTCGTAGCGGTCAGCGATTTCATGCGCGCAGTACAAGATCAAATTGCGCCATGGGTTGAGGGGGAATTCATTTCGCTGGGCACAGATGGCTTTGGTCTTTCAGATACTCGAGGAGCGCTTCGTCGTCACTTCCGAGTAGATGGCGAATCCATCGCGGTTGCCGCACTCTATGAACTTAATCGATTGGGCGAAGTAGATATCTCAGTAGTGAAGAGTGCACTTGAGAAGTACGCCATTCACGACGTGAGCGCAGCTGATCCAGGAAATACCGAAGGCTCTGGCTGATCGCTCAGCTTTAGAAGAGGGCGTTCGCGAGTGACGTACGACCTTTAACGATCCGCGGATCACTGGGATCAACAAGGTCAAAGAGTGAGATCAAATGATCTTTCACTCTCGCCCGCTCGGCACCTGAAGTTACGCGCACTGCGTCAACTAGACGAAGGATGGCATCTTCTAGATGGCCACCAACCATGTCGACATCGGCGCATCGGATTTGGGCATCCACATCTTCTGGTTGTGCAGCCGCCTCAGCGCGCACAGCATTGAAATCCAAGCCCTTCACGCGGGCCAGCAATTCCACTTGAGCTAAGCCAATCTTTGCGTATACATCCGTAGGTTTGCGAGCGAGCAACTTTTGATACGAAATGCGCGCACTCTCGTAATCGCCGCGATCAATCGCATCGAGTGCTTCCGCTTCATCGGCGTCGATCTCTTCTTCCTCGCCCTCAACCTTCGCTTCGGCGGGCTCGGCCCCCAGGGTTCCAGTAAGCCCTTGTTCGGCAGCGATTTCGAGTAGCTTGACAAGAACTTCGCGCACTTGTTGCTCAGGTACCGCTCCTTGGAAGAGTGGGGCGATCTGTCCATTGATCACGGCAATGACTGTGGGAATGGATTGCACTCGGAACGCTTCTGCAAGACGTGGAGCGGCTTCAGTATCAACCTTCGCTAGCAACCACGTGCCATTCCCCTCTTCGGCAAGTTTCTCCAATATCGGTGAGAGCTGCTTGCATGGTCCACACCACTCGGCCCAGAAGTCGAGTACCACAGGTACATTCTTGGATTGCTCCATGACAAGTGCTTCAAAGTTCTCTTCATTTACATCAATCACAAATGCACTCTGTGGGACGCCTTCAGGACGCGGGGCTGGCTTGGGGCGATTTAACGAACTGAGATCAACCGCGCTGGCAAAAGAGGCGGGCAACTTGGGAGGCTGGTTCACTTATTTCGCTCCTGCGCAAGAAGTTGATCGGCTGCCGTATATGAATCCATTTTCCCATCTGCCACGAGCGCCGCAAGTCGACGGAGTGGTTCCCCTTTGATCTGTGCGCGCAACTTGGCCGACGCGAGATGCTCCACTTCGAGTGAGGCTCGGTCTATACGACGACCTTCAAGGAGCCCGCTCTCCGCTAGATAGAGACGGTGGCGGTCAATGGCTAACACCAACTCTTCAATTCCCATTTCGCGATCGGCTGACGTCAACAAGATTTCTCTCTCTGGATCTTGTGGGGCAAGTGCAAGTGCATTTCGCAATTCTCGTGAAGTCACTTCAGCGCCGTCGCGATCTGCCTTGTTGATGACGTAGATGTCACCGATTTCTAGCAGACCAGCTTTCACCGCTTGAATTCCATCGCCCATACCAGGAGCGAGTACCACCATCGTCGTATCTGCATGGCTGACGATTTCCACTTCACTCTGACCCACACCGACGGTCTCTACCAAAATGGTGTCAAAACCTGCATCATCAAGCACGCGAATAGCTTGCGGAGTTGCAGCCGCCAGTCCACCTAGATGGCCACGTGTTGCCATTGAGCGGATATAAACACCGTCATCAAGAAAGTGATCTTGCATGCGAATGCGATCGCCAAGAACTGCACCTTGGGTAAAAGGCGACGAAGGATCGATCGCAATCACGCCTACTTTGTGACCCTTTTCGCGAAGCGACTTGATCAGTGCAGAGGTGAGCGTTGACTTTCCTACCCCCGGCGAACCGGTGATTCCGATAACGCGAGCGCCATGAGGCTTTAACTCCTTCATGATCGCTGGCAGCGACTCTGACCCATCTTCAATCAGCGAAATAAGGCGCGCGAGTGAGCGGATATTTCCGTCACGCGCACCACTTACTAACGCTGAAGTATCTATGGCAATCACGCCCGCTTAAGGATCAGTGCATCGCCTTGTCCGCCGCCGCCGCAGAGGGCTGCAGCACCAACGCCACCGCCGCGCTTCTTCAAATCAAGTGCAATGTGGAGCGCCAATCGTGCACCAGACATTCCGACGGGGTGACCCACAGCAATTGCCCCACCATGTGGATTCACTTTTGCTGGATCAATTCCAAGTTGTCGAGTTGACACCAAACCAACTGCAGCAAAAGCTTCGTTGATTTCTAGGATGTCGAGTTCGCTTACCTTCATGCCCTCACGCTTCAATGCTTTTTCCAGAGCATTCGCAGGTTGCGCGTGTAGCGAAGTATCTGGTCCAGCTACTACACCATGCGCTCCAATTTCACAGAGCCAGTCAAGGCCCAGTGCTTCTGCCTTGGCTTTGCTCATCACCACAACAGCCGCACCGCCATCAGAAATCTGTGATGCTGAACCTGCCGTGATCGTTCCTTCAGCGCTAAAGGCTGGACGCAACTTACCTAGCGTCTCCATCGTGGTGTCCGCGCGAATGCCTTCGTCGTGTGCAAGTGTCGTGGTAGCGCCCTTGCCTTGAGAAATTTCCATCGGAATAATCTCGTCATTAAAAACACCCGCCGCCGTGGCTGCAGCCGCCTTTTGGTGCGAGTGCATCGCAAATTGATCTTGATCTTCGCGGGTAAGCCCGTAACGCCCGTTGTAAGACTCGGTTGATTCACCCATGAGGCACTTATCGAAGGAGCAGTAAAGACCGTCATGAAAGAGTGCATCTTCCATAGTGACGTTGCCAATCTTGAATCCCTCGCGCGAGCCCATGAGGAGGTGCGGAGCGCGCGTCATCGACTCCATTCCACCAGCCACGATCGTGTCGAATTCACCCGCACGGATTAATTGATCCGCGAGCGCAATCGCATCGAGACCTGAGAGGCAGACTTTGTTGATCAGCAGCGCAGCGACATCGAGCGGAATGCCACCCTTCACCGCGGCCTGGCGGGGAGGTGCTTGGCCAGCGCCGGCTTGCAGCACCTGACCGAGGATGACGTAATCCACCTGGTCGCCTGAGATCCCGGCTTTCGCGAGCGCACCCTTGATAGCGATGCCGCCCAAGTCGGTGGCGGTAAAGCCCTTGAGTGAGCCATTAAAGCGCCCCATAGGGGTGCGGGCTCCGGCGACGATAACGGATGTGGTCATATGAGATGCTCCTCGCTAGTTGGTTCAGTAATTCGATACTACCCCGTGCTCACCCTGAAGGTTTTTGACCCAACGAATTTACCTGACAAGATAACTGTTATGAGCACTCAGAGCAGTGGCCCTTCGGGCTCTCCCGTTCGACTCCCCGGGATTATTGGCGTAGATCACATTGGAATTGCCGTCCCTGACCTTGAGGTCGCTATCGCCTTCTATCAAGAGAAATTCGGATTCGAAGTGGCTCATCGCGAGGTGAACGAAGAACAGGGTGTTGCCGAGGCCATGATTCAGGTGGGCCCGGCCTCACACGAGGTGAAGCTCCAACTTTTGGCGCCGCTCACTCCTGAATCCGCCATTGCGCGCTTTCTCGACAAGAGCGGCCCAGGAATCCAACAACTTGCTTA
>WLIL01000096.1 GCA_009702245.1 Actinomycetota bacterium | reverse complement strand
TCCCGGAAGCACTTCAACGATCCGTTGAGCGATAACTTCACCCGTATCCACACCCTCGTCAACCCAGTGAATGGTGCATCCCGTGTGGCTCACCCCCGCCAGTAGTGCATCTCGAACAGCATGGGCCCCTGGGAAGAGTGGGAGTAGTGAAGGGTGGGAATTGATGACACGGAATCGTTGCAAGAAACGTGGCGAGACGATACGCATAAATCCTGCGGAGACCACCAATTGAGGGGAAAAGGAAGCAACAGCATCGCCCAACCGCTCTTCCCATGCGAGACGATCTCCCTGCAATTCGACAACAGCAGTGGGGACGCTCATTGCCTGCCCATAGCCAAGAACGCCAGCGGCTGGTTGATCAGAAATTATCGCCGCAACTTCATACGCTCCGGCCGAAGCCATCACCGCCGCTGCCAGTGACCCTTGGCCTGAAGCCAGAATCACAATCTTTGGAGGGTCAGTTGGCACAGTGACGAGCGTACTCGGTAGCGTTGCCTCCTATGGAGCGACCCAATGTGGAAATTGATAAGCAAGTCCTTCGCCGACGCTTTGCCCTCTTAGCCTCCATCGCATCAATCTTCTTGATGATCTTTACGCTGCCTGCCTGGCAGGGCCAAGCATTTGCTATGGCGGTCGCGATTGTTGCTCTAGTGCTCTCTATTCGCTTCTCCACGGCAGCAATGGTCATCAGCATCATCATGATCGCGGTCGCTTTTCTCACTACTATCGGCACGCTCTTGCTCAGCACAGAGATTAATCGATATGCGGAGTGCCAACTCGGAGCAAACACACACGTAGCAACAAACTCCTGCACCGAAGGATTTAGGGCAGACCTAGAGGCGCGATTAAGCGCGATGCGAACGGTTAAATAAGCCGACCAAGAGTGCACCAAGCGCGCCACCGATAATCAATATTGGTCCACCAAAGAGGGCGATGCGCCAATAGGAGGCGCCAATTGCTGAAAGTCGCCCTCCAAGAAGTGATCCACCTGCGAGCAGGTTAAGCAGCGTCAATGTGAAAAGCGCAATTACTCCATGAAGAGCGCCATCGCGCACTCGAACTTTTAAATCTAAGCCCGATTCCACCGATCGATAGCCCGTAAAGATGGACCACACGAGGAGCAGCACGGGCAGGGCGTGCGTGATAGCGCTCGTCTGCGCCGGGAGCCCGGCAAGAATCGGCAACGCTGGAATCTCTGCAGAGTTCACGGAAAATGGCGAGAAGAGCGTCCCAGATCCCACCGCGAAGCCGGCTCCGCTCACGTACGCCATAGTCATCACTACCGCATTTGGTACCGCCAAGAGCATGACTGCCGTGATTAAGAGTGTTCCTACAAACCCAGCACGAAGCACCGCATAGAGATTCAGCATCTGAGAAAAATTCATAATGGTTGCCACGAGAAAGAGTATGAATGAGATGAGAAGTAATCCGGCAATGTTCAAAAGTGAACTCTTCACAATACGAGATAACTCGCCCTTGGCTTTGATCAGATGAGGTGCTTGCAGCGAGAGAGCTGCGATCAGTGTGAGAAGCAACCCTGCGAAGAAGGCACTCAGCGGATTGGGCCGAACTGCATGAGTCGCCGAAATCAACGCGACGACTCCTAAGAGTGCGCCATATGTAGTTGAGAGCAAGGTGAGCCCTCCGCGGTAATTCGAACTCTCTTTCGCCATGCGCTTACAGGCACCCCGCAAAACAACAATCGGAAAGATCAAAAATCCGAGCGGGGTAAACCATAGAAGGCCAGCGATATCGCCGGGTGGCAAAGAGAGGTGGAGCAACACCTTGTGCGCGGCTAACCAAATCCAGGCGCCACCATGAACCGCGTCACCAAGTTGACCGTTACGGCTTCCAGCAAACGACCAAGAGAGAATTGAAATGAGAAGGATCGGTACGAGAGTGAGCGTGAGGGCACGCAGCGCCTCTTGAAGCGCTAAGCCATATGGATTGCGGTGACCACTCACCCGCAAACTGTTACAGGATCTCGCGCAGAAGGCGAGCAGTCTCACTCGGTGTTTTGCCCACGCGTACGCCTGCTGCCTCGAGAGCTTCCTTCTTAGCTTGGGCAGTGCCTGAAGAACCAGAGACAATTGCGCCTGCGTGACCCATGGTTTTACCTTCGGGGGCCGTGAAGCCAGCTACGTATCCGACCACGGGCTTGGTGACGTGCTCCTTGATGAATGCGGCGGCCCGTTCTTCAGCGTCGCCGCCAATTTCACCGATCATTACGATCACCTTGGTCTCAGGATCGGCTTCAAATGCTCGAAGTGCATCGATATGCGTCGTGCCAATAATGGGGTCTCCGCCGATACCAATGCAGGTAGAGAATCCAAGATCACGAAGTTCATACATCATTTGATAAGTCAGAGTTCCCGACTTAGAGACCAACCCGACTGGTCCCTTCTTTGTAATATCTGCAGGAATAATTCCGGCGTTTGATATTCCTGGAGAGATTAATCCAGGACAGTTAGGTCCGATTAGGCGCGTATGTTTGCTCGCTTGTGCGTAGGCAAAAAATTCAGCCGAGTCATGAACCGGAACACCCTCGGTGATAACCACCACCAATTCAATCTTGGCATCGACCGCTTCAATAACGGCGCCTTTAGTGAACTTGGGCGGTACGAAGACCACGCTGACATTAGCCTTTGTAGCCGCGCGCGCCTCTTGCACCGAGTTAAATACTGGAATGGCATGGCCATCGATTTCGACTGTTTGCCCACCTTTTCCAGGAGTAACGCCAGCGACAACTTGGCTACCTGAAGCGAGCATGCGCTTCGTATGTTTGGTTCCTTCTGAACCCGTAATGCCTTGAACGAGAATGCGTGAATTGCCATCGAGGAAAATTGCCATGTTACTTTCCAGCCTTTCCTGCGAGCTCAGCAGCGCGAGAAGCTGCGCCATCCATTGTGTCTAACTGTTCTACAAGCGGGTGGTTTGCTTCATTCAAAATTCTGCGTCCTTCGAGGACATTGTTGCCATCTAGCCGAACAACCAGTGGCTTCGTAGCTTTATCCCCCAGCATCGAAAGCGCCTGCACAATGCCGTTCGCGACAGCATCACAAGAAGTGATACCGCCAAATACGTTCACGAATACGCTCTTCACCGCTGGGTCAGAGAGAATGATCGATAATCCATCGGCCATTACTTGGGCCGAAGCACCTCCACCAATATCCAAGAAGTTTGCGGGTCGCACTCCTCCAAAATTCTCGCCTGCATAAGCGACAACATCGAGTGTGCTCATGACAAGGCCAGCACCATTGCCGATGATTCCCACTTCGCCATCAAGCTTTACGTAGTTCAAGTTTTTAGCCTTAGCGGCAACTTCGAGAGGATCCGTTGCACTTTCGTCAACCAATGCTTCATGGTCGGGATGGCGGAAATCGGCATTTTCATCAAGTGAAACTTTTCCGTCCAGGGCGATGATGCGACCATCCGAAGTTTTTACGAGCGGATTCACTTCAACCAAAGTGGCATCTTCAGATTGGAACACCTTCCAGAGGGTCACCAATACATCCGCAACCTGACCTTCAATGTCGGTTGGGAACTTTGCTTGTTGCACGATAGAAAGTGCAAGAGCGCGATCAATTCCCTTGAGCGGGTCGATACCGACCATGGCAAGCAACTCTGGAGTCTCGTGCGCAACTTGTTCGATTTCAACTCCGCCGGCAGTAGATGCCATGACTAGATATTGACGTTGTGCACGATCTACCAGAATTGAAACGTAATACTCCTCAACAATGGAGGCTCCTTGGGCGATCATCACGCGATTTACCGTATGGCCCTTGATATCCATCCCAAGAATGTTCGTGGCATGCTCGCGTACTTCTTCAATCGTCTTGGCTACCTTGACTCCGCCGGCCTTGCCGCGGCCACCGACTTTGACCTGAGCCTTCACTACTACAACGCCACCGATTGCCTCAGCGGCTGAAACGGCCTCAGCTACCGTGGTAGCAACACTGCCTTTAAGCACTGGAACGCCGTGACTTTCAAAGAGATCCCGGGCTTGATATTCGTATAGATCCACGACGCTCCTTTAGAAAAGAAAACCTTGAGTAATTATGCGTCTTTGAATCGCGTGGAACCAGCGATCATCAGGCTGGGACGTGTGAAGTAACCCACTCGACAATGGTGTCCATGGTGGTGCCAGGCGTAAAGACCGCTGAAACTCCCATTTCCTTCAGGAGGGCAATGTCGGCATCCGGAATGATTCCGCCACCAAAAACCAGAATGTCCGTGGCATCTCGCTCTTTCAAAAGCGTCATCAAGCGCTCGAAGAGGGTGAGGTGGGCGCCCGAGAGAATCGAGAGTCCAATCGCGTCCGCATCTTCTTGGATCGCAGTCTCAACAATTTGTTCCGGCGTTTGATGGAGACCCGTATAAATCACTTCGATGCCGGCATCTCGTAAGGCGCGCGCGACAACTTTGGCTCCACGGTCATGGCCGTCAAGCCCTGGCTTTGCTACTACAACACGACGCATATCAGACCCAAATTCCCATCGATCGCAACCACTTCACTGGATTTACTGGTACGCCATATTTGCGGACTTCGAAGTGTAAGTGGGTACCGGTGACATTTCCGGTAGCACCAACTAAACCAATGCGTTGACCCACTTTGACTCGCTGACCCACCTTCACACTAATCCGCGAAAGGTGTCCATACCAAGTCTGCACGCCATTGGGATGACTGATGGCGATTTTGCGACCATAGGCACCATCCCAGCCTGCGAAGACCACCACACCCCGTTCAGCGGCACGAACCCGCGAACCATAAGGTGAAGCGAAATCTTGGCCAGTGTGACGGTGCGCCCATAGACGAGATTTCGCACCGAATGAAGCTGAAAGCCGGTAATTCAAAACTGGCCGTGTGAAGTTACGTGAAATCTTCACAAGACGCGCGCGCTCGCGAGCCGCGGCGATCTTCTTGGCTTTGGCGGCAGCAATCTTGGCGAGCCGCTTCTTTGCTTTGAGATTGCCAGTAAAGGGAATGGCTCCGGTTACCGGATGGGCCACCAGCGAACGAGAAATCGAAGAAGTAGCAGTCGGCGAAATATCGAGAGCAACTGATGACGGTGGGGTTGAGGAAGATGAGACGACAAGAAAGGCAGCTACCGGGAGAGCCACGCCGAGGGCGATCACCTTGCGAACGACTTTACGATTCAAAAACTTAATCTGCTGCGACATGTCACCCCCTGCGGGATCGAGCCTTTCGGCGCGGACGAGCGAAGACCTATCCCTCCACCCTGCCAAAGAGGGGGGCTAGGAGTCCAGCCGGCGAGCCATTATGAGAGTTTTTCCACAGGGGCATATCGCAAAAGCAGGCGCTTTGTCCCAAATGAACCGAAATCTATGGTCGCCTCCGCTTTCTCTCCAGCGCCCGCCATCGAGACCACCCGGCCGAGGCCAAAGGTGTCGTGGTTGACCCGATCGCCAGCAGCAAGATCTACCACGGTGGCTGTGCGCTTCCCCGTAGGTAACGGTGGGGGCAGATCGCGTCCGGCCAACCGATTGGGCGACGAACGAGATGAACTAAATGCTGAGGCAATCTGTCGCCACTCAATGAGCTCCTCAGGAATTTCTTCAAGGAAGCGAGAAGGCGGATTGAAATTAGGTGAACCCCAAGTAGAGCGAGCCGATGCGCGCGAAAGATAAAGATGTTCGCGAGCGCGCGTAAGGCCCACATAGGCCAAACGTCGTTCCTCTTCGATTTCACCGGGCTCCATCAAAGAACGCGAGTGCGGGAAGATCCCCTCCTCCATACCCGTAAGGAAGACCACCGGAAATTCCAAACCTTTAGCCGTGTGCAGTGTCATCAAGGTAATGACGCCATCTTCGTTATCTGGAATCTCATCGGCATCAGCTACAAGTGAGACTTGCTCCAAAAAGGCTAGTAGCGTCGGCCGGTCCACATCGGGGTCGGCATCAGATTCAAAGTTGGCATCAAACTCGTGGGCCACGGCGACGAGCTCTTCTAAGTTCTCGATGCGCATCTCGTCTTGAGGATCACTGCTTGCCGCCAATTCTTGAATAAGCCCCGACTGCTC
>WLIL01000095.1 GCA_009702245.1 Actinomycetota bacterium | reverse complement strand
GGTGATGCATGCCCGTTCTATCCAGGCAAGCGGTATCTCGATTGGAAGTTAGATGATCCTGCCGGTCACGGCGTTGAGTCGGTTCGTCCAATTCGCGATGAAATAGAGCAGCGAATCCTCAACTTACTTTCGGAGTTGCCTTAATCTGTAATCAGCCGAAGTTCCTTCGCGTATCTCTTGCCGGCAGCTACGTAAAATTGAGCATTTGGACTTCCGAATCCAGGTTCAACTGAATTAAGTATTAACTTCGCGGGAACTCCCAAAGCTTTGGCGTAATCCGGGATGGTGGTGTTTGGCGGTACTAAAGCTTGTGCCCCCACGAGAGCGTTGAAGCCAATGGTGCTACCTTGTAATACGGTCGAACCCGACCCGATCAGCGATGCATCGCCAATGATCGCGCCTTCAATATGTACGTTATGCCCAATAACAACGTCATCACCGATGGTCGTGACGTGCTTAGAGTGCGTGTGAATGACTGCTCCGTCTTGAATATTTGTTCTTGAACCCACCGTGATAACTCCCGTGTCCCCTCGCAGAACTGCCCCCGGCCACACAGTCGAATCTGGACCAATCACCACACTTCCAATGATGACGGCATCGGGGTGCACGTAGGCGGAATCATGGATCAGGGGGATGAGGTCACCGAGGGCGTAAATAGGCATGAGAGCAGGTTAGCCTCCATTTCGGGGGCATTCGATGTCGGACAAGAGGTCAATTGAGAGTGAAATCACGCTCATTTGACCGATTCTCGAGAAATTCACAGCGATTTTGACCATTTGAGGGCCGAAAAAGAGGCATGATTCGCGCGTTCAGGCATTTTTGAAGAGAAGTTGATGTCAAGGAGTTGATGATGGCCACCGATTACGACACCCCGCGAAAGACCGATGACGAACTCACCGAGGAATCGATTGAGGAGTTAAAGGCGCGTCGAGCGGAAGCGCAATCTGGTCAAGTCGATGTAGACGAAGCAGAACTTGCTGAAACACTCGAATTGCCAGGCGCCGACCTCTCTGGCGAGGAACTCACCGTACGAGTGCTACCCAAGCAGGCAGATGAATTTACTTGTTCACGTTGTTTTCTTGTTCACCACCGCACGCAACTTGCTAAAGGCGAGGGCGTCACTGCGGTCTGTAGCGAGTGTGCGTAACTTTCTCGTCTACCCCTTCTTGTTGAGCAGATCCGCGATCGTCTCGGATTGCCTGGTCGAAACGAATATGTAGGGTCGACGTTTCTCAGGATCTGCAATGTCAATCTTCACTGCTGTATGAATCCAGCCTCGCATGATGATGAGAGCCGCCGGATCTGCTTTCGGTCCCAATGTGGAGCGAGTTGCTGCCCGATCGAGTGGAGTGCAGAGCGTGATGTGTGCTCGAGGAATCCTATTTCCCTCAGCGATGAACATCTCGCCATCGATGCTAATTCCAAAGGTAGAACGCCAGAGCGAGAAGCTCACTAAACCGGCAGCAAGCAATCCTCCGATCAAACCCACGAGGACACCGAATGGTGCGCCAAAAACAAGACCAATAGCCAGCCCAAAAATTAGCGCGAGAAACCACGCGATCGGTGGGGGATAGACCTTCTCTATATACATGTCATCCTCGAGTTGATCGTTTGGTGAGCAGACGCATGAGCAGTGGTGGCCGCTTGAGTCCGAAAGTGATCGCAACGAATGAATCAATCATTTTGGCAGGCAGTAGACGCACGTAGGGGATTGCGCCAGTTCCTTTGCCCACCAAGTAGCGAGTTCGAGGAGAGTCGCTTTCGATCGCATCGCGGATCACTCGTGCCACTGGTGTGGGCTCGGGGTATTCGGCGTGCACAAGGCGGGCAGCTTTCTTGTAAATCTTCTGGTGTGGACCGGTTGTCGGAAGTTGTGTCCCCGCTTTAGACCAGATGTTTGACGAAAAAGAAGCCGGTTCGACCAGGCTGACGTGAATGCCACTGCCGGTGAGTTCGACGCGTAGCGCATCGCTTAACGCTTCTAGAGCGAACTTGCTCGCGCTGTACCAACCTAGAAAGGGCGCAGCCACTCTTCCACTTACTGATGAAATGTTGATGATGCGTCCGCTTCCTCGGCTTCTCATGCTGGGGAGAAATCCTCGGATGAGCTCTGCGGGGATGAAGAGATTTACTCGAACTTGCTCGGCTGCGTACGCCGACTCTACATCTTCGATCGCCCCTGGTGCGGCAAAGCCAGCGTTATTGACCAAGGCATACGGCGCTTGTCCTAACAGATCCAAGGTCTGAGAGATGAGCAGCGAGGCGCTCTCCGGCTCAGTGAAATCAGCGACCAGCACCTCCACCCCAGGTACGTCTCGGAGTAATTGGTCGGCTTGGGAAGGCGTGCGAGCGGTACCGACTACTCGCCAGCCCGCAGAGACCAGTTCGCGAGCGGTGTAGAGCCCAATTCCGCTGGTCGCCCCTGTGATTAACGCGGTCTTGTCAGAGTGAGAAAGAGACATGGAAGAAAGGTACTCTGGGAACGTGGCACGCGTCCCTTCAACTACTCCACCGGCTGATGCTCAATCAGCTCAAGTGCATCCCGATGCACCAAAGTCTGGGCAAGAGATCCCGTCCCATCTCGAGCATTGCTTCGGCTGCGGCCCCTCTCATCCCACTGGTCTACGAATTCGCTCGACTGCAGGTGAGGGCGCCAGCATCACCTCTATCTTTACGGTCTCTGAATTTCACCAGGGAGCCCCTGGTTTGGCGCACGGAGGAATCTTGACGCTGGCCTGTGACGAAGTTCTTGGTCACTTGATGTGGCTCTTGCGCAAACCAGCCGTTACGGGACGACTCGAAACTGATTTTCTACTCCCCGTCCCCGTCGGTTCGGTGATTCATCTCAGTGCAGAGATCCTGGGTGTCTCTGGGCGCAAAGTTTATTCACGGTGTGAAGGACGATTGAATTCACCAGACGGTCCTGTTGCTATTCGAGCGCAATCGCTATTTGTTATTGTTGATATGCAACATTTTCTTGATTCAGCTCCAGAGGATTACCTCACCCGGATTCAAGGCAATCCGGCACTGATGCGCGAGATTGACTCTTCCTTTGAGGTCAACCCCTAATGATCGAAGTTCTCATTACTCGCAGCGATCCGAGTCTTTCGTTACCGGCCTATGCCAAGCCAGGCGATGCTGGGGCCGATCTCTGCAGTAGCGAGGATCTGGTCATCGCTCCCGGGGATCGTGCTCTCGTGTCGACTGGTCTCTCGATTGCTCTTCCGGATGGTTTTGCAGCTTTTGTGCACCCACGTTCCGGTCTTGCGATAAAAAGTGGAATTGGCATCGTTAATGCTCCAGGCACCATCGATTCGGGTTATCGCGGCGAGATTAAGGTCATTGTCATCAATCATGATCGAACCGAGAGTTTCGTAATTCAGCGCGGGGATCGGATCGCCCAATTAGTGATTCAACGTGTGGAAAATGCGCAATTCGTGGAAGTAGAAGTTCTTCCTGCAAGTGCACGTGGCGCTGGCGGGTTTGGTTCGACTGGGGTTGCTCATGAATAAGCGGGAGATTTCACGAACTGAGCGATATGCAGACTCCCTGCACACCGCCGCAAATCGTCACATGCACACACGCGTTGCTGATTTACAACCGCGCCGCAGGGCCACTGTTATCGGTACGATCAATTCACTGGTCATTCGCCCACGCTCTGGAGTGCCTGCGCTGGAAGTTGAGATACAGGATGGTTCGGGGAAACTGACGTGCATCTGGCTCGGACAGCGGAGCATCGCGGCAGTTACGCCCGGACGAGATATCGAGGTCACTGGAATGATTATGCAAAATGAAGAGGGTTGGCTTTCTTACAACCCTGTGTATCGACTCTTTCCAAACACCAAATGAGCGATCACAGCAAAGTTATTGATGCCCTCGGTGGTAAACGTGGGATTATTGATTCAGGTCTTCCATCACTCGCGTTCGTATTTGTCTTTACAATTACCCGGAAGCTAGATCTGTCACTCATTATTGCGTTGGCGATCGCTGCGGTTGCTGCTATTGCGCGTTTAGTAAAGCGCGACACCATACAGCACGCTATTTCTGGACTTGTAGGCGTACTTATATGCGCTTGGTTTTCGCGTAGCACTGGTAAAGCGGAAAATTTCTTTCTTCCGGGCATGATCAAGAGTGCCATCTACTGCGTGGTTTATTTGGCGGCAAACTTGCTGAGGTGGCCGATCCTTGGTTTAGTACTGGGGCCGATTCTTGGTGAGAATCTTGGTTGGCGGAAGAATCCGGTACGCCTGAGGGCCTACCTACTTGCCGGATGGGTGTGGGTCGGGCTCTTTGTGGTCCGCCTTGGCATCCAAGTACCGCTCTACTTGGCAAATGAAACGACTGCACTGGGTGTAGCTACTCTTGTCGTGGGATGGCCACTTTTCTTGTTGACCGTGTATCTCACATGGGCGATTTTAAAGCGCAGCGCACCGGCGGTCGAAATTGAAGAAGAAAAAAACTAGTCTGCGTGATTTGGGGCTAAGCAAGCTTGCAACGCTGGCTCGGACTCTGCAGTAGCCACGAAAAGCAGTTCATCTCCCGCTTCAAGGGTGTCATCTGGAGATGGCGTGATGACGCGGGTGTCGCGAAGGATTGAAACTAAAGTTGCGTCGGATGGAAGCGCGAGATCGCGAACTCTTTTACCGACACAAGGCGCGCTACTAGGAAGAGTGATCTCAACCAGGTTGGCTTCACCTTGGTTGAATGTGAAGAGTCGAACAAGATCTCCCACAGATACAGCCTCTTCTACGAGGGCCGAAAGCATGCGAGGAGTCGAAACGGCTACGTCTACACCCCAAGCTTCATTAAACATCCATTCATTCTTTGGATGATTTACGCGGGCGACGACTCTAGGAACTCCGTACTCGGTCTTTGCAAGAAGCGAAACGACGAGATTGACTTTGTCGTCTCCGGTGGCAGCAACAAGAACATTTGAATTGTTCAACTGAGCCTCCTCAAGATTTACAACTTCACATGCATCTGCGAGAAGCCATTGCGCTTGTGGAACTGAATCCATCTTGATCGCCTTAGGATCTTTATCAATCAACATTACGTGATGGCCGTTGCCGATCAACTCTTTGGCGATGGAGCGCCCTACATTCCCTGCTCCCACAACTGTTACGCGCATCTTTAATCCTCCTCGGGCTTGGCTGCGAGAAGGGATTCAACCTTGGACACGTCGGCATCGCGCGCAATCACGTGAATCAAATCTCCGGCCTGAAGAACTGTGTCGCCATCGGGGATGAGCGCTTTCCCGAGACGGGTAATGAAAGCCACCCGCGCGGGCGTGTTGAGTTCGATCCGCACTGCGCGGTGCCCGTACCAGCTGGGATCTAATTGCACTTCAAAGAGTCCCAACGTTCCTGAGGCATCACGCCACTCTGAAGCAGAGCCTTCGGGGAGTAATCTCCGGAGGACTTGGTCTGCGGTCCATGAAACAGTAGCTACCGTAGGTATTCCGAGACGTTGGTAGATTTGTGCGCGACCGGGATCGTAGATACGGGCAACCACATTTCCTACTCCATACACCTCGCGTACAGTTCGGGCGGCGAGAATATTTGAGTTATCGCCATTTGAGACCGCGGCGAAGCCGGCAGCTCGCGTGATCCCCGCTGATTCCAAGGTATCTCGATCGAATCCCACTCCGGTGATGGTTTCGCCTTGGTAATTCGGACCAAGCCTTCGGAAGGCTTCGCGGCTCTGATCGATGACCGACACCGAGTGTCCTGCGGCCTCGAGGGCATGGGCGAGCGCGGAACCGACCCGACCGCATCCCATGATCACGTAATGCACAACAGTGAACGCTACACGCTCTAGGCTTACCGCGTGGCCGAGGGACTCGTAAGTTTCGCAAAGCGCACCCTCCTGGGGCGAGCGCTTCGTAATGATCAGTTGGGGGAGACCCTCCTCGCTAAGCGCATCGCGCTGCCTGTTTTCGCCTCAGATGCGCTCTCCTCGGTGGCCTACGCTCCTGACGAGGTCTTTCTTACCCTCTCCATCGCGGGTCTTTCGGCCTATGCGTTCTCTTGGCAGATCGGGCTGGTGGTAGCGATAGTCATGCTCACCGTCGTTGCCTCGTATCGCCAGAACGTTCATGCCTACCCGAGCGGTGGCGGCGATTACGAAGTAGCAACGGTCAATTTAGGTCCCACTGCTGGGCTCACGGTGGCTTCTGCGCTGCTTGTAGATTACGTACTTACGGTCGCCGTGTCTGTCTCAGCGGGTGTTCAGAATGCGGCAAGCGTCCTGACCTTCATGCGTGGCAACGAAGCCCTTTGG
>WLIL01000094.1 GCA_009702245.1 Actinomycetota bacterium | reverse complement strand
CCTCGGCCGGGATCTTTTCCAGAAATGGAAGCGCTCCGGCATCGAGAAGGGCAATTCCACCATTCGCGAGGTGTTCAAGAGTTGCCCGCTCTTGGGTTTGGGTGAGTGAGATCAATCCCGGCCCCACAACAAGCGCATCGATCTTGCCTGGGGCAGTAACCACTTCAGGTATCTCTGAAAAGAATTCACGCCTCTCAGTACGAATCATTCCGATCCCTAAAGCAAGAGCTGCTCTGATCGAAAGAATTCCAGCACCTGGAAAAGTTTCGGAGCCCGCGATTACTCCCAAGACTCCTCGGCGATACTTATGATTGCTGTCGATCTCCGTGGGAAGAAGTTCGTGCACCTCTGAATCTTCAAATGATACGAGAGCGGGGATTTCACTTTCATAATCGACTCCAATATCTACTAACTCAGAGACCCCAAGACCACTTTCGGAGAGCAAGTGTGCAATCTTCCAACATCCGATCGCTACAGTGTGAGTGGGAACGAGTGCGGGTTGCTCTACACCTTCTCCATCAGCGCTTATCCCACTCGGTAAATCAACGGCCAACATCGGTACTCCTTGGATCTCCGTCATTGCGCTGAGCACTTCAAGTGAAATGCCGGCGCGCGCACCTAGACCAAGAAATCCATCAATGACCAGATCGTAGGAGTGAGTAAGTTCATTTACCCAGCGGCCGCCGCGACGTACAAATGCCTGACCTCCCGCTTCATGGACGATCGAGGTGAGCGCAAGCGCCTCAACTTGAACACCGCGCGAAAGCATGACGCCACCGGCAAAGAGTGCATCTCCACCATTGTCACCACTTCCCACAAGGAGAAGAACTCTTCGACCATAAACACCGTGGTTTTCAGTCAACATCCCTAGTGCGTGATGGGCAATCGCATGAGCTGCTCGTTCCATGAGCGGCACGCCCAGCGATAAGTACTCCGCTTCTACTCGACGGACACAAGCCGCGCTATACGCCCGCTTCATTAGCGCTCTTCAAGAAGTACAAATGCGGAAGCAATCCCGCCATCGTGAGAAAGGGTGAGATGAATCTTCGCCTCCCCCACGGCAGCAGCCACGCTGCCGCTCACTGCAAAGAAGGGGCGCCCGGAGCCATCTTTCTGCACTTCAGCGTCGTGCCATTGCAAACCTGGAGGAACACCGAGCGCTTTTGCTAACGCCTCTTTTGCTGCGAAGCGCGCAGCTAAGGAAGCATGAGGCAAACCTCGCTCATTTTCTGTAAAGAGTCGATCCCGCAAACCCGGTGTGCGACCTAGCGCTTCCTCGAATCGATCTAGGTCGACCACATCAATACCAATTCCGCGAATGGTCATGGCTGAACCGGTTGTTTTGCGGAAGGCACAAAACGATCAACCGCCATCACGAGCACTAAGAGAGCAGCACCGATCAAGATCCCACCAATAAGATCACTGAGCCAATGCGTGTTTCGGTAGAGCGAAACTGCCGCTACAACTCCAGTTACGAGGGAAACAGCCACCGTCAGAAAAGTGGCTCGATGAATTGCTCTGTGGGTGTATCGGTAAATGAGATAGGCAAGCACGCCCCACGTCAGAATGGCATTTGCCGCATGACCGCTGGGATAAGAGCCAACCCCACTCACATCAAAATTATCTACCCCATCAAGTGGTTTGCTTCTCCCAATGATGATCTTGAGAGCACCAACCACAAGATTCAGAGCAATCAAAGAGAGCAAGGCTAAATTGAGCGGACGCCAGGATTTGAAACGAATGGAAATAGCAAGAGCTGCTATCAACAGGACTGTCGCACTGAGTCCACGCAATCCTAAATTGTCTAACCAGATTACGATCAGATGATTTATTCCCTTAAGGCGCAACGCATCACGATCTCCGATTTTATCGTCGATCGCTCTGAACCACTTCGCTTGCGTGACGAGGAGGGTGTTCAATGCAAAGAGCGCCAGCAGTAAAGATGAGCGCCGGAGCGCATTAGACATCTGACGTCGGCGTTGTAGGTCGACCGTTACCGTGTATTGCGCATCGGTGCTGTTGTCTGTGTTCATGACTTACTCGACAGTGACTGATTTGGCCAGGTTTCGAGGTTGGTCGACATCGAAGCCCTTCACGGTGGCCATCTCGCAGGCAAAGACTTGGAGTGGAACAGTAGCGAGCAGAGGTTGCATAAGCGTGGGGCAGGTTGGGATGCGGATAATGAAGTCCGCTGCGCTATTGATTGATTCGTCGCCTTCTTCTGCAATAAGAATTGTGTACGCGCCTCGAGCACGGACTTCTTCCACGTTACTCACCACCTTGTCATGCACCACGGAGCGTCCACGTGGCGACGGGATGGTGACAAAAACTGGGGTGCCAGCTTCGACGAGCGCAATAGGACCGTGCTTGAGTTCCCCCGCCGCAAAACCTTCGGCGTGCATATAGGCAAGCTCTTTAAGTTTGAGGGCCCCCTCAAGTGCCACCGGGAAACCTACGTGGCGGCCAAGGAAAAGTACAGAAGTCTTATCCTTCAATGTTGACGCTAACTTGCGCACTGGCTCCATCGTTTCCAACACTCGTTCAATCTTCTCTGGCATATCTCGCAAGTCAGTGAGAATGGCAGCAATTTCATCACCGTACTTATTGCCGCGCACTTGCGCCAAGTACAGCCCCACTAGATAAGCCGCCACGATTTGTGTGAGGAACGCTTTGGTTGATGCCACCGCGATTTCGGGACCTGCATGCGTATAAAGCACCGCATCTGATTCTCGCGGAATTGTGGAACCATTGGTATTACAGATCGCCAGCACTCGGGCACGTTGTTCACGCGCATGGCGGAGTGCCATCAACGTATCCATCGTTTCACCAGATTGCGAGATTGCGATGACAAGAGTTTGTGGGTCAACGATGGGATCGCGATACCGGAACTCGCTCGCCAACTCGACTTCAACTGGAATACGCGTCCAATGCTCGATCGCGTACTTCGCGATCATGCCCGCGTTGTAGGCGGTTCCACATGCAATCACAATTATCTTGTCGACCTCGCGCAACTCTTCGTCCGAAAGACGCATTTCATCAAGCGTGAGTTTCCCATCTACTCCCACACGTCCGAGCAGTGTATCTGCTACCGCTTTCGGTTGCTCCGCGATTTCCTTAAGCATGAAGTGTTCGAAGCCGCCTTTTTCGGCAGCTGCTGCGTCCCAAGTGACTTCGTATTCATTTGTTTCCGCCGGGGCGCCATCAAAAGTGGTGACTGAAATACCATCACGAGTGATCTCAACAACTTGATCTTGACCAAGCTCTACCGCATTGCGCGTGAAAGAAATAAAGGCCGACACATCGGAGGCGAGGAAATTCTCGCCCACGCCTCTGCCTACAACAAGTGGCGAGTTACGTCTCGCGCCAACGACACAGTCGGGTGAATCGGAATGCACAGCGACCAAAGTAAATGCACCAACAAGTTGCTTGCACACATCTCGCATGGCTTGCGCTAAATTTCCACCAGACGTGGCATAGGCATCTTCAAGTAAGTGTGCGACTGATTCTGTGTCAGTCTCGGAAGAGAAGTCGTGACCACTCGCCTCGAGCCCAAGGCGTAACTTGGAAAAGTTTTCGATGATCCCATTATGAATGACCGCTAATTTCCCAGTGCAATCCACGTGCGGATGTGCATTGCGGTCAGTGGGCCCCCCGTGAGTGGCCCAACGGGTATGTCCCATACCCGTAGTGGCTGCCGGAAGTGGCGTGCGATCGAGGGACTCTTCAAGGTTGATCAGTTTGCCAGCGCGCTTATCGGTGGCTAGACCATCTGCCGTTACTAAGGCAACGCCAGCTGAGTCATATCCGCGATACTCCAAACGGCGAAGACCCGAGATCACCACATTGAGGGCTGATTGCTCGCCTACATATCCGACGATGCCACACATAGACGCTCCCTCCCTTCAGATAACCGGGTGCTCACCCCTCTAGCCTAGAGGGAAAGGGCAGCGCGAACCTCATCTGCCAGCGCAAGAGCTACTCGTTCGGCCACCTCGACCTCAGCGGCCTCAACCATCACCCGCACGACGGGTTCAGTGCCAGAAGGGCGTAGTAAGACGCGGCCGCTCTCACCCAATTCTGATTCCGCAGCGGCAACCGCGCTATTCATTTCGCCCACCCGCGTTCGATCTACTCCACTTACGTTAATGAGCACCTGCGGATAGCGAGTGCAGACCGAAGCTAACTCGGCAAGTGATCTCCCACTACGTTTCACTGCTGCGGTGAGATGCAACGCGGTCAGCACACCATCTCCAGTCTCTGCATGATCGGCAAGGATCAGGTGGCCAGATTGCTCACCACCTAGATTGAAGTCACCCTGGCGCATCGCTTCAAGTACATACCGATCACCCACATCAGCAGAGATGACGCTCACGCCGGCCGCTTTCATCGCACGCATAAATCCCAAATTGCTCATCACCGTTGCCACCACGGTGTTCTTAGACAGAAGCCCACGCTCTTTCATAGAAAGCGCCAGAATCGCCATGATCTGATCACCATCAATAATGTTCCCAGCGTGATCAACTGCTAAACAACGATCAGCGTCACCATCGTGGGCGAAGCCCATATCAGCCTTCTCGGCGAGAACTTTCGCTGCAAGTTGATCGATATGGGTTGATCCCACACCTTCGTTGATATTGAATCCGTCTGGCGATGTAGCAACTTCGATCACTTCAGCCCCGAGTGCGCGAAATGCTTGCGGGCTCACATAAGAGGCGGCGCCATTAGCACCATCAATAACAATTTTAAGACCATTAAACTTTTGATCCACCGTACCAATCACGTGCGCTAAATATTTCTCTGCAGCCGTGTTGTCCTCGACCACACGGCCAACTGCATTTCCGACTGGTCGTTCCCACGGCTCATTCAGGCGAGCTTCAATTGCATCCTCTAGTGTGTCATCTAATTTCACTCCACCTTTGGCAAAGAACTTGATGCCATTGTCCGGCATGGGATTATGCGATGCGCTAATCATCACTCCAAGATCTGCGCCCGTCACATTCACCAGGTGCGCCACTGCTGGCGTTGGCAATACGCCGACACGGTATACATCAACGCCAGCCGATGCGAGACCAGAGACAACTGCAGCTTCTAAGAACTCACCTGAGACACGAGTATCTCGTCCGACGATGGCGCGCGGGCGGTGGCCAGCAAACGTGCCTTTCTCAGCCAAGATATGCGCGGCGGCCACGGAGAGATCAAGCGCTAGTTCTGCGGTGAGGTCTTTGTTCGCAACACCACGAACCCCATCGGTGCCGAAGAGTCTGCCCATAACTTTGATCCTTCCATAGCGCCCTCACTTTTGGGGCTCTTCCCACGTAAAAAGAGGAGCCTCGAACCGAAGTGGTTCGAGGCTCCTCTGGAGTTCTTAAATTATCGCTTGCTGTATTGCGAACGCTTACGGGCTTTCTTTAAGCCGTACTTCTTGCGCTCGATCGCACGAGGATCACGAGTAAGGAAGCCAGCCTTCTTGAGCGAAGGACGATGAGCTTCCGTATCGATCTCATTGAGTGCGCGTGAAATTCCAAGACGAAGTGCACCAGCTTGACCCGAAATGCCGCCACCATGAATGCGAGCATGTACGTCGTAAGTGCCATCGGCACCCACAGTACGGAAAGGCTCGGAGACGAGTTGTTGGTGAACCTTGTTAGGGAAGTAGTTGTCGAGGGTGCGACCATTGATCGTCCAACGACCAGTGCCGGGAACGATGCGCACGCGAGCAACGGCTTCTTTACGACGACCGGTGCCGCCGCCAGGAGCGGTAAGGGCAGGACGGTTCGTAGCAGCAGAAGGAGTGCTGGTGGTGTACGAAGAAGGCGCGTTCGCTTCTAGGTCGTCGATTTCGATCTCGTTCGTCACTATTTATCCTCAGTTCACTTGCGAAACTTGATTAAAGGTATATGGCTGTGGAGATTGTGCGGAGTGTGGGTGGTTTGGACCTGCGTACACCTTCAACTTGGAACCCATGTGACGACCGAGTGAGCTCTTGGGGAGCATTCCCTTGATTGCCTTCTCGAGTGCACGTACTGGGTTTTGAACAAGGAGGTCGCTGTACTTCACTGAAGTAAGACCACCTGGGAAACCAGAGTGATGATGCGCCATCTTTTGGTTGATCTTGTTACCGCTCATCGCAATCTTTTCTGCGTTGATAACAATGACAAAGTCGCCCATGTCCATGTGTGCTGCAACGGTGGGCTTGTGCTTGCCGCGAAGAAGGACGGCAGCGTGCGTGGCAAGGCGACCGAGAATGACATCGGTTGCATCAATGACATGCCACTGACGATCAATGTCGCCAGGCTTGGG
>WLIL01000093.1 GCA_009702245.1 Actinomycetota bacterium | reverse complement strand
GCCATCATCAGCCCATGAAGCATTCTTTGACCACATGCTCATCACATCCGCTCCGGTGCCGAGACACCCAACATAGAAAGTCCGTTAGCAAAGACCTGTTGAGCCGCGGCTGAAAGTACTACACGTGCTTTATGTATTGAACTGATTTCTTCATCGCCAAGAGGAAGCACACGGCAGGCGTCGTAGAAACGGTGATACGTCCCTGCGAGCTCTTCCAAATAACGTGCAACCCGATGAGGCTCACGCAACTCTGCAGAGAATTGCACCACTCGTGGGAATTCACCAAGTACACCCAGGAGGTCGTTCTCACGTTCATGAGTAAGCGCTGCAGTGTCAAAACCAGCAATATCCATGGGAATACCTACCTCCGCAGCATTTCGAAGCACGCCGCAGATTCGTGCATGCGCATATTGCACGTAGTAGACCGGGTTCTCGTTAGTGCGGCTCTTAAGGATGTCTACATCCATAGTCATTGGAGTATCGGTGGGGTATCGAATCAAGGTGTATCGAGTTGCATCGACGCCAACCATCTCGACGATATCTTCAAGAGTGATAATGGTTCCAGCTCGCTTTGAGAGCTTGACCTCTTGACCACCTTCGACGATTTTCACCATTTGACCAATCAATATTTGAATATTGAATTCCGGATCATCACCGGCGCAGGCAGCGATAGCTTTGAGGCGACCAACATAGCCATGATGATCTGCACCGAGCATATAAATGCAAATATCGAATCCTCGAGAACGCTTGTCGACGTAATAGGCCGTATCTGATGCAAAGTAAGTGAGCTCGCCATCAGCCTTTACAAGCACGCGATCTTTGTCATCTCCGAAATCTGTGGTGCGTAACCAGACGGCACCTTCGGATTCAAAGACATGACCTTGCTCTCGAAGTTTGGAAAATGCTCGCGCCACTGCATCAGATGAGTGCAAGCCTCGCTCAGAGAACCACACGTCGAAGTGAGTATCAAAGGTATTCAATACCCCTTGCTGTTGAGCAAGTTGCAACTCATAGCCCGCCTCACGAAATGCCACAAGTTGATCACTCTTCGGTAAGCCTAAGATCTCCGGTTTCTTTGAAAGAATCTCAATAACTAATTCTTGAATATATGCACCGTGATAGCCATCTTCTGGGGTTGGCTCACTATGCGCGGCGGCCATAAGGGACGCACCAAAGCGATCCATCTGCACTCCGCGATCATTAATGTAGAACTCTCGTTTTACATCAGCACCAGCGGCTGTGAGCACTCGACCAAGTGCATCGCCTACCGCTGCCCACCGTGTATGTCCCAGGTGCAAAGGCCCTGTGGGATTTGCGCTAATGAATTCCAGATTAACGCGCACGCCGGCGAGCGCATTGCCATATCCATAAACATTTCCTGCAATCAAGATAGTGCGAGCTAGTTCGCCTTGAGATGCTGCAGAAAAAGTAATGTTAAGAAAACCAGGTCCAGCTACATCGACGGAAGCAATGTCTGCATGGCCTATGAGTTTGTGGGCGAGCGCTTCGGCAATCTCCCTCGGTGGTTTGCCTACAGCTTTCGTGAGCACCAGCGCGATGTTGGTGGCGTAATCACCATGCTCGCGATTCTTCGGGCGCTCCACTGAGACGGTCTCAGGCAGGTGCTCGGCGGGTGAGATTTCAGGGCTCTCCCGGAGCACTTGGAGGATCAGCGCCTCGAGCGCGGCCGGATTCATGCCCTAAGGCTACCGAGGTGGCTGATACCCTCGCTCCCAGATGCCCCCGTAGCTCAGGGGATAGAGCACCGCCCTCCGGAGGCGGGGGCGCAGGTTCGAATCCTGCCGGGGGCACTAAAGAGGGAGTGGGGAGTGACCCAGCGACGAATTTTATGTGGGGGGTAGGGCCACAAATCCTCCCCTTCCAGTTCGCAAAGAGGGGTCTGACGCCACTAATCTAACGACGTCAAGATATTTAATTGGCGTGCCCAGGGGAGAGATCGTGACTACAGAACCACAGCACTCGCTCGCGCAATTTGGCCCGAATGAGTGGCTCGTTGAAGAGATGTACGAGCGCTACCGCCAAGACCCCAACTCGGTAGATAAAGCTTGGTGGGACTTTTTCGCAGACTTCACCCCCGGAAGTCCGTCGACCCGCGCGCTGCCTACTACCTCAAAAACCGCTGGAGCTCCTGTGACGCCGCAATTTCCCAGCAGCAATCCTGTGTCAGGTCGAGTGAGCCCACCCGCGCCCGTTGCTGCGGCACCGATCAGCGCCACCGCACCTGAACCTACTGCTGTACCAACTATTTCTCTCCCGGCGATTTCTACTCCAGTTATTTCAAGTGCAGCGAGCATTGAAACTCTTCGCGGTGTTGCTGCGCGCGTTGTCACGAACATGGAAGGTTCACTCACCGTTCCGGTAGCAACCAGCGTACGCGCCATCCCCGCAAAACTTCTGATCGATAACAGAGTAGTTATCAATAACCATTTGGCACGTAGTCGTGGTGGAAAGGTTTCCTTCACACACATCATTGCTTTCGCAATGCTACGCGCGCTCAAGCAGATGCCCGAAATGAATTCCTTCTACGCACTCATTGACGGAAAGCCGGCACTAGGACACCCCGACCACGTCAACATGGGCATCGCCATTGATCTTGCAAAGCCAGATGGCACCCGCCAACTTCTCGTGCCAAACATCAAGGGTTGCGAAGCACTCGACTTCGCGCAATTCTGGAGCGCATACGAAGACGTGGTGCGCAAAGCTCGTCAAGGAAAACTGACTGTCGAAGATTACGCCGACACCACAATTTCACTCACGAATCCTGGAACTATCGGAACGGTGCACTCCGTACCTCGCCTGATGGCGGGACAAGGAGCCATCATCGGCGTAGGCGCCCTTGAATACCCGGCAGAGTTTCAGGGCGCAAGTGAAGACACCCTTGCAGAGGTAGGCATTAGCAAGACTTTCACACTCACAAGTACTTATGACCACCGCATCATTCAGGGCGCACAGTCAGGAGATTTTCTGCGTCGCATACATGACGCGATGCTGAGCGATGAACTCTTTGATGAAATCTTCCAATCACTTCGTATCCCCTATGAGCCTATTCGTTGGATGCTCGATAAGCGCAACGTCAAGGGTGACGTCATCGACAAAACGGCTCGAGTTCAAGAGCTCATCCACTCCTACCGTGTTCGCGGACATCTCATGGCCGATACTGATCCACTCGAATTCAAGCAACGCTCGCACCCAGATCTCGACATAGTCTCACACGGGCTCACCCTTTGGGATCTTGACCGAGAAGTAGCTACCGGCGGTTTTGGCAGCTTGCCGTTTATGAAGTTGCGCCACATTCTTGGATTACTTCGTGACTCTTACTGTCGCACAGTCGGAATCGAATACATGCACATTCAAGATCCAGTCGAACGCAAGTGGATACAGAACCGCATTGAAGTTGGCTTAACCAAAACCCCACGTGAGGAGCAATTGCGTATCCTCCGCAAACTTAATGCAGCAGAAGTTTTTGAAACTTTCTTACAAACTAAGTACGTCGGGCAAAAGCGCTTTTCACTAGAGGGCGGAGAGAGCGTTATCCCACTGCTAGACGCCATCCTCTCTAGCGCCGCCAACGCCGACATAGAAGAAGTGTGCATTGGTATGCCACACCGTGGTCGCCTTAATGTGCTCGCAAACATCGCCGGCAAATCATATGGACAAATTTTCCGCGAGTTTGAAGGTAACTACGACCCAGTCTCCGTGCAGGGATCCGGAGACGTGAAGTACCACTTGGGTACCCGTGGCACCTTTACTTCCGATTCTGGTGAGACCACCGAGGTATACCTCGCAGCAAACCCATCGCACCTTGAAGCAGTTAACCCCGTCGTGGAAGGCGTAGTGCGCGCCAAGCAGGACCGTCTCGATAAAGGACAAGATGGCTTTACCGTCCTTCCGATTCTCGTCCACGGTGATGCTGCATTCGCCGGGCAGGGCGTCGTTGCCGAGACTCTCAACCTCTCGCAATTACGTGGTTACCGCACAGGTGGCACCATCCACGTCATAATCAACAATCAAGTGGGCTTCACTACTGCCCCCGCCTCTTCGCGTTCATCGGTTTACTGCACCGATGTAGCACGCATGGTGCAAGCTCCGATCTTCCATGTGAATGGCGATGATCCTGAAGCCTGTGTACGCATAGCTCACTTGGCTTTCGAGTATCGCCAAAAGTTCCGTAAAGATGTTGTCATTGACATGGTGTGCTACCGACGTCGCGGCCACAACGAAGCAGATGAACCGAGCTTCACGCAACCACTCATGTACGCAATCATCGATGCAAAGCGGAGCACTCGAAAGCTTTACGCCGAAGCACTCGTGGGCCGCGGAGATATCACTCTCGAAGAAGCAGAAAGTGCCTTACGCGACTACCAACAACTTCTTGAGACCGTCTTCGCTGATACACACGAAGATAATGCTCCGGAGAAAGTCTTGCCAGCTGAGCCAGTAGTGCCCCATCCAACAGAGGTCCACACTTCTATTTCTGAGGAACTTGCCCGCGAAATCGGTAAGGCACTCGTCACAGTGCCTGAAGGTTTCAACGTGCATCCCAAGTTGCTTCCACAGATTCAACGTCGACTTACCGCACTTGACGATGCCACTATCGATTGGGCCGTTGGCGAAGCGCTAGCCTTTGGTTCCCTATTAAGCGCTGGGCAAAATATTCGTCTCGCCGGGCAAGATTCAAGGCGAGGCACTTTCGGACAACGCCACTGCGTCGTGATCGACAAAGAAGACGGCGGTGAGTGGACTCCACTGGCTGGCATGGAGAAGAACAGCAAATTCTTCGCCATCGACTCACTCCTGAGCGAATATGCGGCCCTAGGTTTTGAGTATGGCTACAGCGTCGAGCAGAGTGAAGCTCTCGTAGTGTGGGAAGCGCAATTTGGCGACTTCGCCGATGGCGCACAAACCATCATCGACGAATTCATCTCTTCCTCTTTCCAAAAATGGGGACAACGTTCTTCACTCGTCATGCTTTTGCCGCATGGTTATGAAGGCCAGGGACCTGATCACTCTTCCGCGCGTATTGAACGATTCTTGGCGCTCTGCGCAGAAGAAAATATGACCGTCGCGCAACCATCTTCACCTTCGTCGTACTTCCACCTACTCCGCTGGCACGCAATGAATCCAGCTAAACGTCCAATGGTGGTCTTTACTCCTAAATCGATGCTCCGCCTGAAAGCTGCTTCCTCAGCGCTCTCGGAATTCACTAACGGACATTTTCAACCAGTGATTGCTGACTCGACAGTTTCTAATGCCACGCGCGTGATCCTTTGTAGCGGCAAGGTCTACTACGACCTGATCGCAGAACGCACAAAGCGAGCCGACTCCTCAACTGCAATCATTCGTATTGAGCAGCTTTATCCGATGCCTGATGCGGAAATCCAAGGAGCACTTGCCGCGCACCCCAACGCTGAAGTTCGCTGGGTACAGGACGAGCCAGCAAACCAAGGAGCCTGGCCCTTCTATGGACTCAACTTGCCTTCGCGCATTGGCAAGTTGATCACGCCTATTTCGCGAGCCGCCTCAGCAAGTCCCGCGACTGGCAATCACCACCACCATGACGATGAACAAGTTGCATTGGTTCAGGTCGCTTTCGCTGATTAATCGTTTAGAAATTTATAGATCAGGAAGTAAATCTGATGACCACTTTGCCAAAGAGTTCCCCGTCGTTCATGCGCGCAAATGCTTTGGGCGCGTCAACAAAGTCATAAGCAGAGTCAATGACAGGTGTGAGCTTCTTTGATTCCATCAGCTCAAGCATCTCTTGAAACTCGGCTATCGAGCCCATGGTCGAACCCAAGACGCGAAGTTGCAAGAAGAAGATGCGAGTCAGCTCGGCAGGTGGGGCATCACCACTCGTCGCTCCGGAAATCACGATGGTTCCACCAGGCCTCAGTGCGCGCACGCTATGTTGCCAGGTCGCTTGACCCACGCTCTCCATGACCGCATCAACGCGATCTGGCAAGCGCTCCCCACTTTCAAAGACCGCATCAGCACCGAGTGCAGTTGCCCGCACTCTCTTATCTTCGCTACGAGAAGTCACCCACACCACCAGACCCTGAGCTTTCGCAAGAAGAATGAGTGCCGTAGATAATCCGCCGCCGGCGCCTTGAATGAGTACTTTCTCCCCCGAGGCAAGGCCTGCCTTCTTCAACATACTGAATGCAGTAAGCCAAGCTGTGGAGAGTGATCCGGCTTCGTCCCAAGAAAGGAAGGCGGGTTTTGGCAAGAGATTTTGCGCTGGTACAAACACATATTCGGCGAGGGTTCCCGGAAACTTTTCGGAAAGTAAAGAACGTTTCGGATCAAGAGTTTCGGCACCAGTCCAGCTCGGATCATTGATGACAGAGTGCAGAAGAACTTCTCTTCCGTCATCTGTTACTCCGGCTCCATCGCAGCCAAGAATCATCGGCAGACGATCGCTTGGCAACCCCACACCTTTCAGTGACCAGAGATCATGATGATTAAGGCTCGCACTTTTAATGCGCACCCG
>WLIL01000092.1 GCA_009702245.1 Actinomycetota bacterium | reverse complement strand
TTCGGCGGTTGCTTGTGCAATCACCACTTCATTCGCTGCTGTATAAATCTAAAAGAAAAAGAGAGGGCGCCCCTGAAGCGCCCTCTCTTTTTTTGTTCCGGATGTATTAAGCCGCTAGTTCGTAAGAATCTGGACGCTTAGCTAGTCGGTGAATGCTTGCGTAGAGCACGGTAGAGAGGATGACAACCGGAACGATCGCGATTGCTGATGCTTGAAGAATGCTCATGGTTGCTCCTTTGCTAAGAAACCCTGGTGGTTTCGATGACGTAAGGAGAACATTTCAAAATCTGAGAACGGTGAGTAGAGCCTGTCTCGTTTCTCAGGGCACCCTGTGAACTTTCGCAGAGTGAACTCTCTGAGAAACCTACTTATCTAGATTAAATGTGAGTTGGGTAATGGCGGCGAGTACCGCTCCTACACTCCAGGTGGGCTCTTCCGGAGCCGCCAGGTTCTTCTGTCCATCCTCAGTTAAATACGCTTTGAGCGCCGCTGGGATATCACCCTGGGACGTCTTTGGAGATCCAAGATCGAGCCAACGCCACGTGGAATCTGGACCGAGAATGATGACCAGATCTGAGTGCATCATGTCGTAGGTATCACTCTTGCCGGTCTGCCAATCCTTCGGAAGCGTTGCCATGTCAGCTGCGCTAAATACTTCTTTCTTGGCTGGTGCACCAAAGTACTTCCACAGCGCAGCTAACGATTGGGTGCTCCCGCCGGCCATAATCCAACTCTTCTCATTGAAGAGCGCTTGGTATGCCGCAAGACGGGGCGCGGTATCACGCTCGCCATCTACGGATACTTCCATCACCGCAACTTTGCTGGCGAGACCAACGGCAGATAGGGCGCGGGCAATGTCGCGCATATTGACCGTAGTCATCGGACAAATCTCGTGGCACGAGGTGAGGAAATTGGTAATCACCACATACTTTCCAGCGAAGTCAGCCAATGTGAATGCTTCACCAGTGGAATCAAAGAGCGGGAGGGCAAGCACATCAGCCGGCAACTTCTCATTGAGAAAAGAACCGCCACCCGGGGCCGCCGTTGCCATGCCTGGAGCCAAAGATGGAACTGGCATGGCGCTATGGTCCATCTTCATGTCGGCAGCTGCACTGTCGGCGTTAGATGAAGTGGATGACGCACAACCAGCGAGCAGGGCCATAGAGGTGATTACGGCGGCTGTGAGCGCTGTTCTTTTCATGCTTGAATTTTAGTTGGATAAGTGGAGAATCCCTAGGCAATTGAGGCGTTAATCCGACATGATGACCGAATGAACAATTCAGCCATTCCTGGATCTTGGAAATCGCCACTCTCTGCCGCCATGCTCGCTGGCGCTGCCACCAGTATCGGATACACACAAGTGGCCGACGGGGAGCTCTATTGGGACGAGATAAGGCCACATGAGGGTGGACGGCGCGTTGTGGTCAGTCGCCAGGGTGATTTCCTGCCGGCACCATGGGATGCCAAAAGTTCCATCTTGGAATACGGCGGCTTGAGTTGGCTCGTGATCGAGCGGGGTGGCTCTCCTGCGTTGGTCTTCTGTAATAAGAGCGATCAACGACTCTATCTACTTGAAGCAAATAGTGAGCCCATCGCTCTTACGCCAGAACCGAAAGAGGCTCGTTCGCATCGTTACGCCGGCATGCTTCAAGTGGGGAATGAAATTTGGTGCATTCGCGAAATTGTGGAGGGACACGATTGCCAGCGCGATTTAGTTGCCATTAATTTCTACGGAAAACTTCGTGTACTTGAATCGTCATCACATTTTTACATGCATCCACGACTCTCACCTGACGGTAAGCACCTCACGTGGATGGCGTGGGAGCACCCACAAATGCCTTGGGACGGAACCGAACTTCGCATAGCCGATATTTCTAAGGGTGAATTAACGAATATTCGCACGCTCGCCGGATCCACCGAGGAATCGATTCTGACCCCCGAGTGGGCAAACAACAGCGAGCTCTACTACATCTCGGATTCTTCGGGATGGTGGAATATTTGGAAGCTCTCACTCGATGGAGCCAAGGAGCACATCGTTGAAGAGAGTGCCGAGTGGGGTATGCCGATGTGGCAAATAGGCCAACGGTTTATTTCGGTATTAGATGATGGGCGATTACTCTCCATCCACGGAACTCCGGATAATCAGCGAGTCGTCATTGTCGATCCGAAGAGCAAGTCATGTACTGATGTAGCTTCGCCGTTTACTGCCTTCAATGCGACGCAATCAATCGATGGCGATAAGGCGTACATCATCGCCGGCGGCGCCAAGTCGCCCACAGCATTGGTCGAAATCGATCTTGCAACTGCAAAGGTGGTCAACACCATTTGGGAGACCACACTGCCGGTTTCTGCCGAATACCTCACCACGCCACGAGCAATAACCGTGCCAGGGAAAAACGGACGTTTGGTACATGCGATCTTGCATCCGCCGCAGAATCCGGAGTACTCCGCAAGTGGGGCAGTGCCCTTGCTCGTCACTGCGCATGGCGGACCAACTTCGCAAGTGTCTGCTACCGCCAAATTGAGTTTCGCTTATTACACCTCGCGTGGAATTGCTGTGGTCGACGTCAATTACGGCGGCTCCACTGGTTATGGCCGTGAATATCGCAACGCCCTCCGTGGTCAATGGGGCATTATGGATTACGAAGACGTCCTCTCTGTCGTTGATGCACTGGTAGCCGATGGCACCGCAGATAAATCAAAAGTAGTGATCAAGGGTGGCAGCGCCGGCGGCTTTACTGTGCTGAACGCACTCGTGATGGGTGATGTCTTCGCGGCTGGAGCTTCTTATTACGGCGTTGCCGATTGCGAGACCCTGGCTACCGATACTCACGATTTCGAATCGCGTTACCTTGATTCTCTCATCGGGCCATACCCCGAGCGAAAAGATCTCTATGTGGAACGGTCGCCCATCACACATGCTGAGCGACTCTCTGCTCCCCTGATCATCTTCCAGGGGCTCGACGACAAGGTGGTACCGCCCGCACAGTCCGAAGCATTTAGAGATGTCTGCGTGCGCAAGGGAATCAAGCATCGTTACATTGCTTACGAGGGCGAAGGACATGGTTTTATCAAGGCCACTTCGATCATCGATAGCCTGGAGAGCGAACTTACTTTCTACGGCGAAGTACTCGGCTTCACCCCAGCGCTCTAGTTCGGTCGCTTCCAGTCATACTCGCGCTCCACGCGAGCAATACGAACTCGGTACTCGCCGTAGAACTTTTCGCGACCCAGTTGCTGAGCTTCTTGATGCTCGCTGACTTCGCGCCATGTCTTTACTGCTTCTTCATTTTCGAAATAAGCGATCGTGACGCCTTCCCGAGTCTCCGGGTCGCGGAAAGAGTCAGAGTCGAGAAAACCTGGAATCTCTCTCACCATTTCTGACATGAGATGACTCCATGTCGCATACTCCTCGTGATCGCTATCGCGACGAGTAGAAGTAAATATCACGGCTATATAGCTCATATCGACGTGACCTCTACTGGAGAAGGAGGGTATCTAAGCCGCGGATAAGACCTTTTTGTTTAATGACTGCGCGCGCCGCAAGGAGCGTGCCATCTACATAAGGTGCTGGAGAACTCCCGGCATCAAAGCGAATAGAAAGACGTTGCTCCGGGAGACCAAAAATTACTTCAGTGGAAACAACGAAACTCGGTTGGCGAATCGAGTGCACTCGGGTGCCATCGATATCTGCGCCGCGTGCTTCCTTTGGGCCAGCGATATCAGCAACTTCGACGCCGATCGCTGGGCGATGTACTGCGCTAAGTTTTTCAGCTAATTCGCGTGCAGTACCACTCGGCACATCAGGCTTCGTGAAACTTGCGTAGTCGATGACTTCCCATTGTGGAAGGTGCTTTGCAACCATCACGGCTGCTGCTTGTGCCAACGCTGCCGTGATTGCAAAGTTTCCGGAACCCACAACTCCAACTCCAGCTTTCTTCGCCGCTTCATCGACTTGGTCGTAGTCAGCGCCGGTAAGTCCCGAAGAACCCACAATCACATGGACGCCACGAGCGATAGCTGCCAAGGTATTTGCCTTAACGGTTGCATGGCTGGTGTATTCGATCATTACATCGACACCATCGAGTGCATCGTTAATATCAGCGAACACAGGAACGCCCCAATTTCCCGCACCGAGTGCTTCACCAAGATCCCCACCTGCGCTTTTACGTGCAACTGCAGAAATTAACTTGAGATCTGAACTTTCATGAATGGCGTGAGCCAGGGCGACTCCGGTCCAACCGGTAGCTCCTGCGAGGCAAATATTGATCATGCGGGCAGTCTGCCACGAGCGTAAAATGTGCGTGTAAAACACGCTGGTAAAGAGCAGCGCAAAGCCACGGTAGACTTAGGTCAGTTGGAGCATCCGCTTCAAAAGAACTTCCCTGAACGCTTCGTGCGTTTACTTGCGAGTCTTGGCAACATCTTGGTCGAAGTTGGGCCATTTCGGGACGCGCTTGTCGTCCCGTTAGGTGTACTTGTCCATGTCATTCTTCAAACTCGGTGTTAATCCTGCGCTCGTAAAGGTCCTCAAGGCCGGCGGGATCCTCGAACCGTTCCCCATCCAAACTGCCACCCTGCCCGATGCCATCGCTGGCCGGGACGTACTCGGTCGCGGTCAGACCGGCTCCGGTAAGACCCTTGCCTTCGGCCTCGCAATGCTCACCCGCCTTGCTGGACGCCAAGCTAAGGCACACCAACCACTCGCACTGATCCTGGCTCCTACTCGTGAACTCGCGATGCAGATCAACGACACCTTGCGCCCACTCAACCAATCACTGGGTCTTGATTCACGCCTCATCGCTGGCGGTATGCCGTACGGACAACAAATCCAGGCACTTCGCAAAGCGGTCCCAATTCTGGTTGCCACCCCTGGTCGTCTCATGGACTTGATCAAGCAACGCGAAGTACGTCTTTCAGATGTTGAAATCGTCATCCTTGATGAAGCCGATCAGATGGTCGACATGGGCTTCCTTCCAGTCGTGAAGGAAATCCTCGATCAAACAAAGCCAAATGGCCAACGCCTGCTTTTCAGCGCAACTCTTGATGGTCCAGTTGAGCAACTTGTTCGCAAGTACCTTCGTAACCCAGTGGTGCACTCAGTAGATTCCGACAAGGCATCTGTTGACACCATGGATCACCATGTTCTTGTTATCGATCCGCTCGATAAAGATAAAATCACTACGCAGCTTGCTGCTCGCGATGGTCGCACTATTCTCTTTGTGCGCACACAACACGGTGCTGACAAGCTTGCTAAGAAGCTTGCAGATCGCGGTGTGCCCGTGGGTTCACTTCACGGTGGAAAGTCACAAGCTGTACGTACGCGTACTCTTGCGGCCTTCAAGTCCGGTGAAACTAACGCACTTGTGGCAACGGATGTGGCCGCTCGCGGTATTCACGTTGATGGTATTTCACTTGTAGTGCACGTAGATGCACCCACTGATCCTAAGGATTACTTGCACCGTGCTGGACGTACCGCACGTGCTGGTGAGTCAGGAACAGTTGTCACGCTCACCACTTCTAATCAACAGAAGACGATTCGCGGGCTCACTACTCGTGCTGGCGTTAACGCAGCATTTGTTCGCGTGAAGCCACATGCACCTGAACTCAACTCCCTCTTCGGCGCACAAGAGCCAAGTGGCACCCCATGGGTTGCTCCGGTCTTTGCAGATAAGAGCGAAGGTCGTCGTTCAGGTGGCGGTCGCCCCGCGGGTCGCTCCAATTCAAGTGGTCGTCCCGGCGCTTCAGGTGGTCGTCCCGGCGCTTCAGGTGGTCGTCCCGGTGGACGCCCAGGCCAATCAAGTGGAAAGTCACGCCCACGTCCCGAGAGCCGTCGCCAACGCCCTCGCTAAACTTTCGAGAGAGCGCGAGAATTTGGTCTTGCGCGAGAACGTCAGCGAAGGGAGACCATGACAACGCGAGTCTTTGTTGTGGATGACCACGAGTTGGTGCGTAAAGGCTTAATCGATCTCATCAACTTTGAAGACGATCTCATTGTTGTCGGTAGCGCAGGAAGTTGTGCTGAGGCTAAAGCAACTTTTAAGACTTTAGATTTTGATGTCGCGGTTCTTGACGTTCGCCTTCCAGATGGAAGCGGTGTAGAACTCTGCCGAGAAATTCTGACTAATTGTTCTGAAGTTAAGGTACTCATGCTGACCTCGTTCTCCGATGACGAAGCACTTCTCGGCGCCATTTTGGGTGGCGCCAGTGGTTTCGTCATCAAGGATATTAAGAATTTGGAATTACTCGGTGCTATCCGTCAAGTTGCATCGGGTGAATCCCTGCTCAGCACCGCATCAGTTTCTGAAGTCACCTCACGACTACGCAGGAATAATAATCCTGCGAGCGAAATCTATGAACTGACAGATCAAGAGCAACGAGTCTTGGAATTTATTGGTCAAGGTATGACAAATCGCGAGATTGCATCCACAATGTTTTTGGCCGAGAAGACCATCAAGAATTATGTATCATCCTTACTTCGCAAATTAGGACTAGAGCGCAGAACGCAAGCCGCCGGTCTCGCAGTCCGCCTCGGGGTAGATAGGCATTAGAGACTGCCCTGCCATACAGCTTTAGTTCCCGCCGATCCCATACCAAAGATTTCAAAACTGCCTTGTCGCTCTAAGGCTCTACTCTCCAAATTGAGTAG
>WLIL01000091.1 GCA_009702245.1 Actinomycetota bacterium | reverse complement strand
TCGGCGATTACTCAAATCGACATCAGAACAACTGGGTGCTCTCCGCCAGCTATCGCAACACGTATCGTTCCAATGGCGTCACGCGCGGCACCTCGGGCGGGGACTCTGGCTTCTACCCGATGGCCGTCAACTATGTGCGCGAACAATCCTATTTCCAGATCGCAGAAGTTCTGATCTTCAATCGTGAATTAACTCCAACTGAAGTTGCCCAGGTCGAAGATTATCTCGCGAAGCGTTATGGCCTGCTCGATTATCCCATTTCAACGGCTGGCGGTAGTACAGAGACAGCAACGGTTACCGTCACTGGTCTTATCGGTGGCACCACATCAACTACTACGCTCTCAGCAACGAGCTCGATCCAAGCGATTCGAAATGGCAGTGGAACCTTCACGGCAACGGCGAGTCGTGCACGGCCTACCGTGCCGCGCAACGTCGCGGTTGTTCCCCAAGATGGCGGCATGACTATCTCCTGGGATGCGCCAGCAGTGTGGGGAGGCGTCATCACTGATTACACAGTGACCGCACAACTCACTGGAAATACCTGCCGTTGGACTAACGGCCCGCTCAACTGCGTGATTCTTGGCCTCACTAATGGTGTCTCGGAAACCTTTACCGTGACAGCTACGAACATCACCGGCACCAGTGATACTTCAACTGCGGTGAGTGCGATTCCACAACGTAAACCGGGCATGCCCACCATTACTTCTTTAATTGGCGTACAGGGAGTCACTCGACCCGATTTGATCACCGATGGGTTGGTGCAATTAATCTCGCCATCTGCCTATACCGGCAGTGATACCACCATCGTTGATCCCCGCGGCGGATCAAACGTCACGCTTGCCAATGGGCCTACTTATAGTTCTACTGAACCCGCCTACTTCACCCTGAATGGAAGTAATCAATACATTCTCAACTCCACTGGACTTGCTTCCAAGCTCGCAATGAATGGTGGCACTCGAAGCAATACCATTTCGACATTTGTATGGGTATACCCCACGGCGGAAAGCGGAGTAATTTTATCTGAGATTGGTCAATCAAGTATTAACGGTGGCTGGCACGATTCACACATCGAAATTGTGAGCGGCAATATGAAGTTCCGAGTATGGAACGGGGCAATCATTAGCTCCTCTATTAGTACTCCATTGAACAATTGGTATTACGTGGGGTACGTATATAACGAAAGCACGAGCACGCTCACCGCGTATATCAATGGGCAGGTTGCTGGAACTTCTACGAGTTATACGCGTGCAGCTCCATACAACAACGGTTATGACCAGTACTACGCGGTCGGTGCTACCGATGGAACCAGTATGGGCTCTGGTGCATATATGGCAATGCGCTTCGGTGGCCTCTACGTATACAACAAGGCGCTTACACTTTCTCAGGTCCAGAACAACATGGACGCCACCAGCGGTGGCTTTACTTCTCCACTCACCACGCCTTCGGCCGAGATTGCATTCACTCCGCCAGCAGATAACGGCGGTGGCACCATCACTTCCTACATTGCTACTTCATCGGGTGGACAAACCGCTACAAGCGCATCTTCGCCAGTAACGGTGAAGGGGCTTACAAATGGTGTTGAGTACACCTTTACTCTTCGGGCAGTCAACGCCGCTGGTGGCGGACCAAATGCCAGCACCACAACTCCATTCGTACCGAAAGCGCCACCAACAGTACCGACGCCGCCGACTGGCACTCTAGGTGATGGCCTCATCTTCCTGGTGTGGAGCGCTCCGGATGCCAACGGCGATCCCATCACCGATTACGACATTCAGTACTCGGCAAATAGTGGTTCCACCTGGACCACGTTCGTCGACGGTGTCTCTGCGGCCACTTCTGCCACAGTGACTGGCCTGACAAACGGCACGAGTTACCTCTTCCGTCTGCGGGTAAAGAATGCCCAGGGCGCGAGTGCGTATTCCTCTGCTTCAAGCGGATATGCACCCGCAAGTTTGCCATCGGCGCCGACAGCTCCGACTGGCATTGCAAGTGGAACGAGCGTTTATCTCACGTGGAGCGCGCCAGCTAGCAACGGTGCTGCGATTTCCGATTACTTGGTGCAGTACTCATCCAATAACGGAAGTACTTGGACGACCGTTGCTGATGGCGTCTCGGCAACGACGGGTGCCACTGTTACCGGGCTCTCGGCAGGTAGCGGTTATGTCTTCCGCACCGCCGCTGTCAATGGAGTGGGTTCAAGTGCGTACTCACCAATTTCTCTTTCTACTTCACTCGGCACACCTCCGAATCCGCCAACTGACCTAGCAGGTACGGCCTCTGGCGGACAGGTGGCACTCACGTGGAGTGCACCAGCTCCATCTTTTGGTGGACTGAAAGATGCCACCGGAACATGCGCTACTTCTGTTTCTAACTCTGTAGGTGTCTCACTTACGCTGGTGGGTTCTGAGTGCGTTCTTAAATTCACCGGCTCTACATCAACTACGTGGACAGTGCCAGGTGGGGTGGGCGCAGTTGTTCTTCAATTAGATGGTGGTAGCGCAGGTTATGGTGGCAACGATGGTCGTGGCTATGGAAGCGGCGGCCCCGCGGGTCGCGTCTCCGGAATTTTGCCGATTGCACCTGGTTTGCAAGTTGTGGTCGCTGTAGGTACTGCCGGTGCGAACGGAACAGGCTGCGTCGCAGGTTGGGGTGGCGGTGCTGGCGGCTTGAACGCTCTTGGCTATAACGGCGGTAAAGGCGGAGATGCAGCTAATTACGGTTGCTCTGGCGGCGGCGGCGGCGGCGGCGGGGCATCTGTCATTCGTATCGGTTCCAACAACATCGTGGCCGGCGGCGCCGGAGCTGGCGCAGGTGGAAATAATTGCTTTAACCCCACCGCAGCGCAGACTGGTCAAACGGTAGGAGATTCACTCACTGCAACAGCGGGTGGCGATGGTGGCACCACTCCTGCTGCAGATGGTAGCGGCGCGGGCGGTGGCGGTGGCGGTGCTCGCGGTGGTGCTGGTGGCGTGATGTACAACCCGTGTGGTGAGGTACAGGGCCTTGGCGGCGTGATGGGAACAAACTCAGATGGTGGAAACTCATCACTCACCCTGAGTTCCTTCACTCCAGAAGTAAACGCAAATGGTCTGGTAATTATTAAATACGCATCAAGTGCGGTGGGAAGTGCGGCGCCGATCGATGACTACCTCATCCAGTACTCTGCAAATTCCGGCGAAACGTGGACGGTATTTACCGATGCGGTGAGTGGTGCAGCAAGCGGGACCGTAACGGGCCTGACAAACGGACAGAGTTATATCTTCCGCGTGGCGTCACAAAATGGGCAAGGGACGAGCGTGTACTCGCCGGCAAGCACCGCTTACTTGCCTCGTGGCGGGGCGAGTGCGCCAACTATTCCTTCTGTCGTTCCTGGGAACGGTTCAGTGAAGGTAAATATCACCGCGCCAACTTCCGATGGTGGTAGCGCCATTACTCGTTACACAGTCACTGCTTCGCCGGGTGGCGCAACCTGTGTGTGGACTGCCGGCCCGTTAAGTTGCTCTATCGCTGGATTAACGAATGGCACTACCTACACCTTCACGGCGATTGCACTTACTGCCATTGGTTCCTCACCTGTCAGCGCCGCAGTCACTGGAAAGCCACGCGCATTGGCGAGTGCACCGTCAAACGTCACCGTCTCTACTGCCGCAGGCGAAGCAACAATCACCTGGAGCGCCTCGGCCGCTAACGGTGGCGACACCATCACTGCATACACCGCGACTGCGTCGCCGGGTGGACAGAGCTGTACTTGGAGCAGCGGATCACTTACCTGCACTATTACCGGGCTCACAAATGGTGTCTCATACATCTTTGCAGTTGTTGCGATCAACGGTGCTGGTTCCTCGCTTCCTTCTGCTCCATCGAATCCTGCGATGCCGGTGGCCGCACCCGGTGCGCCGACTGCACTGATTGCAACCGTTGGCTCTGGAAGTGCTTTCCTCACGTGGGGCGCTTCGGCATCTAATGGTCTTCGCCTCACAGATTATGACGTCTATTTCTCAACTGATAGCGGTACGACGTGGGCGCCATTTGCTGATGGTGTGGGCATTACGACTGCTGCCACCATCACGGGATTAACGAACGGCAGCGCCTATAGCTTCCGCGTGCGCGGCGTGAATTCACTTGGTGGCGGTACATGGAGCGCACCATCTTCGGCCGCAACGCCAGCGACCACGCCTGGTACACCAACTTCACTCAGTTACGCCGCTTCAAATGCCCAAGCGGTGGTCTCCTTTACTGCCCCCGCAAATGGTGGTGCAGCGATTACCCAGTATCAGTACTCCGTCAATGGCGGGCTCAGTTGGCTTAACCTCACTGGCACTACCTCACCACTGACGATTCCAGCGCTTACTAACGGTGTCACTTACTCGGTTACTTTGCGGGCAGTTAATAGCCAAGGCGGCGGTCCTGCCACAGCATCCACAAACGTGACGCCAGTTTCAGCCCCAGATGCTCCCGTTATTTTGAGCACAGTGGCGGAGAGTCAGAAGATTTCTGTCGCATACACGGCGCCAAGCGATAACGGCGGTGCGGCAATCACTGCCTACACCTACCGAGTAAACGGTGGCTCATGGCTCACATCAAGTGCTTCGCCATTAGTCCTTACGTCGTTGACGAATGGCACGAATTACACAATCGAAATCCGTGCGACGAACAGCGCTGGAAGTGGTACCTCAGCAACTGTTACTTCGGCTCCGTTTACCACGCCAGGTACGCCAACAATAAATAGCGTGACTCCTGGAAACGCAACTATCTCAGTGGCGTACACCGCAGGCTCAAATGGTGGTTCAGCGATTCTTGGTTATGAGTACAGCGTTGATGGCGGAAGCAACTGGACGCGCACCTCCGGTACTGTTTCGCCACTTTCCATTGCTGGTCTGGTTAACGGAACCAGCTACGCCGTGAAGTTGCGTTCTCTCAATGTGGCCGGCTCGGGAAGCGAAGCAACAGCAAGTGCCACTACACCCTTTACTCGCCCTGGCGCACCTCAAATCACCTCCGTGACGCCAGGAAGCGGAACCATCACGGTCGGCGTGACCGGTAGTGATGGTGGCTCGGCCATTACTGGATATAAATACCGCGTTCGTTCTTCTACTCAAACAAATATTGCTTCATGTTCGGCAAGTTACGACACGTTAACGTGGAATGCTTGGCCAGGCTCGTGGAGCCTCACTTCTGCCGGTTCGTCGATCGTTATCACTGTCTCCGGCACTAACTGTTTCGACGTACAACTGATGGCCACCAACGCCGCTGGTGATGGCAGCGAGAGCCGTGCCTCTGGTAAGCCGCTCACTGTCCCTAGTGCGCCAAGCATCACTTCTATGATCCCAGGTACCTCGAAGGTGATCGTAAACTTTATCGAGCCCACCGATAACGGCGGCAGCGTATTGACCAAGTATCAATACCAAGTCAATGGTGGAACGTGGACTGATCTCACCTCCGGTAGCGGATTCACTCTTGGCACTTCTACTCGTTTTGTGATCACTGGACTGACAAACGGTACTGCTGCCTCTGTACTGCTTCGGGCGGTTAACTCAACAGGTGCAAGCGCGTCATCCTCGGCAGTGAGTGCAACGCCTGTGACGGTGCCGGATACACCAAGTTCGGTAGACCTACTTCCAATTGATGGTGGTTTCCGGGTTGAGTTCACTGCTGCTGGAAATGGTGGATCTACCATTCTCTTCTATGCCTACCGTGTGACAGCCACCGGGAGTACGCCACTGGGGCCATGGCTGCGCGCTGCCTGGACAAGTGGCACTACCTTCACGATTGCTGGCCTCACTAACGGGTCGTCTTATGACGTTGATCTTCGTGCTGGCAACGCTATGGGCTTTGGTGAAGCGCTGCTGGGACCATCGTCATCACCGGGTGCCAAGCCCGCTGCGCCTGCTATTTCAAATGTGATCGCCGGAGATTCCAAGATCTCTATTGTTCTTACACCAGGCAACAACGGCGGGTATGCGATCTCGAAATACTCTTATTCCATCAACGGTGGAACTACGTGGATTACTCCTTCCCCGAACCCACTGACCAATCCGATTGTGGTCACGGGCCTTACTAACGGAACCTCGTATCAAGTTCGTGTTCGCACTTACAACGAGATAGGCGATTCAGATCCTTCGGCGATCTCAGTTGCCACGCCAGCGACCTCGTCTGCCGCGCCAGCGATCACTGCTGTGACGCCATCTGATGGATCGCTCTCAGTGGCGTTCAATCCGCCCACAAATACTGGTGGTTCAGTAATTACAACTTACGAATACTCAATTGATGGCGGCACGCTTTGGAAATCGCGCGGAGCAGCTAGTGCAGCCTCTCCGTTGGTGATCACTGGCGTTCGTAACGGTGCTGCATATCCGATAAAGATTCGCGCGATCACTGCCATTGCTCAAGGCGCGGCGAGTACTACCACTCTGGCGATTCCTCAAGTTCCTGGAGCGGGCAAGCCGACGAACGTGATTGCTACGCCACTGAATGGATCAGCACTGGTCTCATGGCGCGCGCCTGAAGGTTGGGTGGGTGACCCTATCGCTTCATATCGCGTCAATGCATCACCAGGGAGTGCTACCTGTACCTGGAGTGCTGGCCCCTCTTCGTGCCAAGTTGATGGTCTCACTAATGGTGTTGCTTATTCATTCTCGGTCACATCGGTGGGCGCTGCCGGCGACATCGACTTTGCTAACTCGATTTCAAGTGT
>WLIL01000090.1 GCA_009702245.1 Actinomycetota bacterium | reverse complement strand
CGCCCTTCGTGGGTTCATCGATTAGCAAGAGCGAAGGCGAGAGCGCTAAGAATTTTGCAAGCACGACTTTCTGCTGATTTCCTCCCGAGAGAGTAAAGATCTCTTGGGCGAGTGACTTGCCTCTAATGTCGAACTTCTCCCACGCCGCTTGACCCATCTTCCGCTCCTTGCGGGTCGAAGAAAAGAAACCGAAGTTTGTAAGCTTAGAGAGCGTGGTGATGACGATGTTGCTCAGGATGGATCCGGGGATTAATCCATCTCGGCGACGCTCTTGAGGAACTAAGACGACCCGGTCACTTTGTGCACTTCCTACGCTCTTGGGCAGATAGACATTCCCATGAAGTTCGATTGTTCCCGACGCTCGTCGTTGGGCGCCTGCGAGGACTCGCAAAATTTCGCTACGCCCCGAACCAGCGAGCCCACCGATTCCCAACGTCTCCCCTGCCTTTACGGTGAAGTTCACTCCCCTAATTTTCTTTGCTGAGAGATCTCGAACCGAGAGGATCTCATTACTCCCCGGAATTGATCGGTCAGGAAAAATCGATGAAACCTCTCTACCTGCCATCGAATTGATGATCTCCGGAATGCTCGTATCCACCACTTTTCCTTCAGAAACCTTGGATCCGTTTCTCAGCACCGTATAAGTGTCAGCAATCGTGAATACTTCTTCAAGGCGATGTGAGACATAGATGATGCCCATACCTCGCTCGCGAAGCCGCTTTACCGTTGCAAAGAGAAGGTGCACTTCAGAGTCGGTGAGAGCCGCAGTAGGTTCATCGAGAATGAGTATCTTGGCATCGAGGCAGAGGGCGCGGGCAATGGCAGTCATGGTCATCTGCACTGCACTCAATTCATCGACAGGGCGACTCACATCGATCTTTTGTCCGAGTTCGGCAAACCACTTCTCCGCGGTGCGGTTGAGCTCGCCCCATGCGATCTTCCCAAGACGAGTGGGCATCTTTGTCCCGAGCAACACATTTTCGGCGACAGAAAGTCCGGGAGAGATCATTAATTCTTGATGGACAGTGGCTACTCCGGCCAGAGCTGAGTCGTGTGGGTTCCGAAATGTTTGTTTCACTCCATCAATAGCGAAGGTGCCGCTCTCTTCATGATGAATTCCCGCGAGAATCTTAATCAGTGTGGACTTACCGGCCCCATTTTCCCCGAGAAGCGCGCGTACCTCGCCTGCGCCCACCGACAAGTCAACATTGTTGAGTACCACAGTGCCACCGAAAGATTTTGTAAGACCAGTAATTTCGAGCAAGTTACTCATGAGATCCCCTGCGAACAAATCGCTCGCTCTCAATCACCGCAGAATCTCCCGGGAAGTATGCGTAGTCGAGGACGACGGGCTTATTGTTCTCATCCTTGGTCACGCGCACCGAGAAGAGACCCACCGACCCGGCTAGTTGCCCGAGATGCTCGGCTGCGTATTCTGGCAACGTGATTGCTCGAATGGTTTCACTCGCCCTATTGATCGTAATGCCGGCCGCTTGCGTCAGCATGGAGTAAAGAGATTTCTCGCGCAGCTCTGCCTGATCCAATTGGCCAAAGAGTTTTTTGGTGATAAAACTCCTCTGCAGAATTAAGGGAACACCATCGATGCTTCGCAACCGCCAAATACATACGTAGGAAGTCGTGGGAGTAATGCCAAGCTGTTGAATAACCTCAGAATCATTCTCTTGGACAGAAACCACCTGCAAAAGTTCCGTTGTGAGTTCCCGATGCTGACTACTCACTTCATCAGCAAAACTGGAGAGGAATTTGATTTGATAACGAAAGGCATCGGAGCTGATGAAGGTGCCGCTTCCCCGTACTCCAGAGATAAGCCCTTCATTCTGTAACTCTGCAAGCGCCTGTTTGATGGTGAGTACTGCAACCCCGTACTCGCTAGCGAGATCCTTCTGGGTGGGTAGCTTCCCCTCCCCCGCAAACTCACCACCAAGAATGCGTGCGTGAATTTCATCCGCAATAGTGAGGTACTTCGGCCGCGACTTCATCGCGCCCGCCCAGTGTTTCGGTCAAAGATTCCCATAAGTGCTTTATACGTATCAACGTAAATCGCATACTTCTCGTCGAAATGGGCGCGCTTCGAAGGATCAGGAGTGAAGGTTGCTGATACGTGAATCATGGAAGCTGCCCACTCTTCGAGATCCTTCCGACCAGCGCCGCCAGCAACCAAGGCGATTCCACGTGCCCCGGTATCTAATTCTGAGAGAACCTCGATGGTGCGATTGTGTACATCGGCTTTGATTTGATTCCAGTGTGCGCTCTTACCTCCCCCGCCGGAGAGACGAATAGTCTTGACCGCACCACCTGAAGCTATTTCGCACCCTTCACGAATCTGTCGCGCAGCAAAAGCCACACCTTCCAATACGGCCTGCGCCATTTCGCCAAAACCACTCTCGCGAGTGACGCCGATAAACACCCCCTGAGCGTTCGGATTCCAGTGCGGTGCGCGCTCGCCGTCAAGGTGCGGCAAGAAGATGATCCGCGACGGATTCGATGCCATCGCTGCGGCCAAAGTTTCTTCGATGCTCTTCCCGTGCATCTGCGCGAACCAAGCAATCGCGTCTGCGCCCGCTTGCGTAGGCCCGGCGTGCAGTGAGCGACCGCGTATCGCCGGGAAGGAGATGATCCCTGGCGTGGGGATCGACTTCTCACCGAGCACCGCGACGATTTCTGAAGTACCGCTGACTTCCATGGCATGGGATGCATCAAGCAAACCAGAGCCGTAGACATTGCCCCAGGCATCCATAGTTCCCACCGCCACAGGAATTCCCGCAGGAATACCAAGTGCTCCGTTTGTCTTTCCGGCGATCGAATCAAAAGTATGAAGTGGAGCGTTGAGGAGAGGGCCACTATCAACAAGTGCTAGGACCTGCGCAATGTAAGCACCATCGCTACCTACGAGTCCGATCGCACTCAGAGGATCGGCTACCTGAACTCCGCATAACGCAGCGATCACGTAATCCTTCGGCAACATTGCGGCCGCAGCCTGCTTGAATGCAGCAGGATCGTTGCGTCGCCACCATTCGATTCGACTAAGCGAAAAGGATGAGTCAATCTTGAATGGTCCACCCCAGAGTGCGATCCTTTGAGTATCACTGATGGCACCATCGAGTTCTGCAGCGATATCAGCGCAGCGCAAATCCTTCCACGTGATCGCCGGTGTAAGCGCTTTAGATTCTTTGTCGACCAGTAGATGAGTATTTACTTGAGAACAAATTCCGATTGCGACAACTTCGGCGTCACTGCGTTTTGCCGCCAATTCTTTCCATGCCGAAGCGACAGCGTTCGTCCAGTCAGTGGGATCTTGCTCTGCCCAACCTGCGTGTGGTCGATGCGTGGGATAGGGATAGCCGACCGAAGCAAGCGTGCTGCCGTCATCTGCCGAGATGAGCAGCGCCTTAATGGAGGTGGTACCGATATCGATACCGAGGAGTGCGCGCGTCATTACCTCTTGACCTCTTTATCTGACGCCTTGAGTGCACGGGAGATCATTTGCAGATTATCGCGCAAACCTTCGTTGCCATGGGCAAAGAGCGCCTCGATGCACGCGGTTCCTACGACGACGCCATCCGCCCCCGATTTCATGATGCGGGTGGCCGTCGGAGCATCGCTCACACCGAAGCCGGCAACTACCGGAACGTTCTTATTAATAGCGCGCATTTTCTTTACCAGGAAACTGGGGTCGCCGGCGGCCGTTCCAGTGCCCGTCTGCCCTGGGCGCGTCGGCACCATGATGTATCCGGTAGCAGCACGCGCCAACTTCTCGTCTGCTTCTGTGTACTCCCACGGCACAAAGACGGTGAGGGCAACCCCGAGCGCTGCAAGTCGCTGATCAAACCCTTCTGGATGGTGGCCGAGCATGAGGACACCATCGATCACGTCGGCCTCTACCCACTTTTCTAAGTCTGTGAAATCGGCATCGGCGTAGCACATCCAAAGAAGTGCCGGTCGGCGCTTAGCGGTGGGGAGCCATTCAATAAGTACTTGTGCAATCGAGTTGCCATCGGTGCCGGCAGCGTGTGCACGCTTCATTGAGGAGCCCATGGTGGCGCCGTCCATATAGGGATCGCCGGAAGGTAAACCAATTTCTAAAATATCGGCGCCGCCCTCGAGGTAAGCATCGAGGATCACGCGGGAGAACTCTGGATCACCGGCGGGCACATAAGTGATCAATACGGGTCTGCCCAAAGAAAAAGGGGCCAGCAATTTATTCATGCTGGCCCCCTCTCCTTCTGGACAGAATTTACTTAGCGTTGTCCTTGTTGATAACCGTTCCTGGGACAAATACAACCTTGTCGGCAGGTACCGTTCCAGCAAAGAAGTCCTGAATGATCTTTACTTCAGTAGCTGCAATCGTTGGCCAATCTTGCGCCATCGTGGCAACCCAGTTTCCGCCCTTTGCAACCTCTGCACGAGCGAAATCTTGACCGTCTACACCGGTGATCTTCACTTCGGTGCGACCAGCTTCTTGCGTTGCTTGGTATGCACCAAGTGCACTGGCATCCCAACCGGCCCAGACACCATCAATCTTGCCTGCGGGATACTTGGTGAGGAAGTCATTGACGGTCTTCTTCGCAAAGCCAGTGGAATCTGCAGGATCGCCTTGTACATATTCAACGATCTTGTAACCAGCGGCTTCGAAGAGCTTCTTCGCTTCGGCGCCACGGATTTGTACTGGTTGGAATGCGTCAAAGACGATCATGGCAATGTTGCCTGGCTTGCCAATGGCATCCATCATCGCTTGCGCACTTGCGCTGCCGAGGAAACCGTTGTCGGTGGTGACGTTGACCAGGATTGGATCCTCGGTGCCACCGGTATCGAGACCAAAGACTGGAACGTTGGCTGCCTTCGCAGCGGCCAAACCTTCGCCAAACTCTTTAGGAGTTCCGAAGGCGAGCACAATGGCATCGACCTTCTGTGACACAGCAGTGGTGATTTCGCCGTTGACCTTGGCGTTATCACTCATGGTGTCAACAAGTGAAGTCTTAAAGCCAGCAGCTTCAGCAGCTTTGACGAACTCGTCAATAGCGGTCTTAGCAGCAGGTTGTGCTGAGTAATCTGGGGAAATAATTGCAATCGTCTTCGCTGGGGCTGGGGCGGCCTCTTCTGATGACGAAGTTGAGGAGCTGCAAGCAGCGAGCGCAAAGAGCGCTGCCACGGTGGCTCCGATAATTCCTAATTTCTTCTGCATCCGTACTCCTCTGTGAAGGTCTGTCCGTAGTAGGTGCTTCTTCCCGTCAGAAATGACAGTAAGAGCCTGCAGCCACGCCGTCAAGAGAAAACTAGTTTTTTCTTGATTCAGAGAGGCAACAGCCCTAAGGTAGCGCCATGACGAAGATCGCCGCACCCCAATTAATCTCCTCATCTGAAGCAATCGATGGCCACTTTGGCCCCTACGGAGGCCGCTTCGTTCCAGAAGCCCTCATCAGCGCCTTAGATGAGCTGGAGCGCACCTACAACGCGGCCAAAGTCGACCCTGCCTTTATCGCCGAATTGGCGGAGTTGAACGCCACCTATATCGGCCGCCCCAGCATCCTCACCGAGGCACATAACTTTTCAAAAGCGTGTGGTGGGGCCCGCATCCTTTTAAAGCGCGAAGATCTCAATCACACCGGTTCACACAAAATCAACAACGTGATTGGTCAGGCACTTATCACCAAGCGCATGGGCAAGAAGCGCATCATCGCTGAGACCGGCGCTGGACAACATGGCGTTGCTGCAGCAACAGCTGCCGCACTCATGGGTTTTGAATGCGTCGTGTATATGGGTGCAGAAGATATTCGTCGTCAATCTCTGAACGTGGCACGCATGAAACTTCTTGGCGCCGAAGTTGTTCCTGTTACATCCGGTTCACAGACTCTTAAAGATGCTCTTAACGAAGCGATGCGCGATTGGGTCACCAACGTAGCCACTACCCATTACTTGCTCGGCACCGTCGCTGGCCCGCACCCGTTCCCCTCTATGGTGCGCGACTTCCATAGCGTGATCGGCATTGAGGCCCGCGAGCAAGTTCTTGCACTCACCGGCAAACTTCCCGATGCAGTACTCGCCTGTGTCGGTGGCGGCTCTAACGCCATTGGCATCTTCCATCGATTTATTTCAGATCCATCCGTTCGTCTGATTGGCCTAGAAGCCGGCGGCGATGGCATCGAGACCGGTCGCCATGCTTCAAGTATTTCTGGTGGAACCAGTGGAGTGCTCCACGGTTCACGCACCTATGTATTGCAAGATGAAGATGGGCAGACAATTGAGTCACACTCCATCTCGGCAGGTTTGGATTACCCCGGTGTTGGCCCGGAGCATGCTTACCTCAAAGATATGGGCCGAGCTGAATATCGTTCAGTCACCGACGCACAAGCGATGGAAGCATTCGCTCTCCTCTCGCGCACCGAGGGAATTATTCCGGCAATTGAAACGGCGCACGCGCTCTACGGCGCCATGGTGCTTGGTCGTGAACTTGGTCCGGACGCCACCATCTTGATCAATCTCTCGGGTCGCGGAGATAAAGACGTACAGACCGCCGCCGCCTGGTTTGGCATTGAACTCTGATGTCGCATCTCTCTGAACTCTTTGTTCGCACGCGCGCGGAGAATCGCGCAGCACTCATCGGCTACCTCCCCGCTGGATTTCCCAACCAAGAGATGTCGATCAAAGTCATTAAGGCGATGATCGAAGGCGGAGTGGACGCCGTCGAAATCGGTTTTCCATATAGCGATCCAGTTAT
>WLIL01000009.1 GCA_009702245.1 Actinomycetota bacterium | reverse complement strand
TCCTTTTCGATATGGACGGACTCCTAGTAGATACCGAACCTGTGTGGTGGCTGTCCGAGAGCGCGGTGGCGCGCGATTTAGGGTTTGAGTGGACCCGGGAGGACCAACACGTGTGTGTGGGCGGTCCTTTAACTCGCGTGGGCGATCACATCGTTGAGCGCTCTTTTGCAGCGACAGGAGTGCGCCATGATCGTGACCAGTTGATTGAGGCGATAACCCTCGACGTAGCTGCGCGCATTTCGGAGTTCGAAATAGACCTCATGCCCGGTGGCAGGGAACTTCTCGCATTGCTCGTCTCCCAAGGGATTCCGCACGCTTTGGTCTCAGCAAGCCCACGTCATACGGTGGAAGCTGTCGTGCGCTCGACGGGGGTCACATCGTTCACGACCACAATTGCCGGAACGGACCTAGCGCGAACTAAGCCATATCCTGATCCCTACCTTGAAGCGGCAAGCCGATTAGGTGTAGATATCAAGGAAACGATCATTCTCGAGGATTCACCCAACGGGGTTATCGGGGCCATGGCCAGCGGCGCAATTGTTTATGCAGTCCCGCACTTGGTCCCCGTTGCCCCTCTGCCTGGACTAAATTTTGCGCGCTCACTTCTAGAGATTCGTGATGGGCTGATGTGAAGTAATTTTGATTAAGGGAGTGGAAGTGGGGGAGGAGTGCCACCGAATTCCGGACAGAGACTCTGATGGGCGCACCAATCGCAGAGCTTACTTTTTTTAGGTGGAAAGTTCTTCGAGTCAAAGGCCGCTTCTATAGCCTTCCAGATGGCAACAATCTTCTTTTCAGTTGCTATCAAATCGTTCTCAGTGGGGGAATCTTCCAAAATTCGTCCGTCACCTAGATATATAAGCCTTAACTTTCGCGGAACGATATTTCGAGTTCGCCAAATTATCAGAGCGTAGAAACGCAATTGAAAGAATGCTTTCTGCTCGTATCCCTCTCTGGGGGATTTGCCGGTCTTGTAATCAACAATACGTATTTCTCCAGAGGGTGCTACATCTATTCGGTCGACGTATCCATGAATCTTGAAACCATCCTGAAGATCAAACTCGATATGAGATTCGCGCTCCGTGGGCTCCAACAAGACGGGTTCCTCAAGGGCAAAGTATTTATCCAAGAGGAAGAGGCTCTCATTACTCCACACTGAAATGTCTTCTATGGCATCAAAGAGCTCTCGGTACTTATCGTTTTGAGATATTTCGGCAAAAGCTTCTCGCCAGAGCTCATAAGCTTGTGGTAACTGGCGCTCGATAGCTGGTAGGTCATAGAGGTTTTCGAGAGTGGTGTGCACAATCGTCCCTCGTACCGCATCGATGGAGAGCGGCTCTGGAAGTTGGTCAATTGTGCGAAACCGAAAGAGCAAGGGGCAATTTTGGAAGTCATTTGCCCTGGAAGGGGAGAGCTTTACCATCGAGACCATGACGACAGAGTAGCGCCCGGTAGGGTAATGCCATGACGACTTCGGAGAATGGAATTCCGGCCAGCCGCAGGGGAGCCTTCCAATATGGAGATCGAGTTCAACTCACCGATCCCAAAGGCAAATTGCATACGATCAATCTCACCGAGGGTGGTTCCTTCCACACCCATCGTGGCTGGATTGAACATGCTCAATTCATCGACCAACCGGAGGGCTCTCTTGTAATCACGACAGGCGGGACGGTCTTCCTCGCTCTACGCCCGCTCTATCCAGATTTTGTACTCTCGATGCCACGTGGCGCCACGATTGTTTATCCGAAGGATGCCGCCCACATCGTCACGCTCGGAGATATTTTTCCCGGGGCAAGAGTTGTTGAAGCTGGCGCAGGATCTGGCGCACTTTCCATTGCGCTTTTACGGGCCGTCGGAAGTAGTGGTGAAGTTTTTTCATTTGAAAAACGATCTGAGTTTGCCGAGGTTGCTGCAAAGAATGTCGAACAGTTCTTCGGGAGTGCGCAATCCAATTGGCATCTGCAGGTCGGAGCAGTAGAAGAAGTTGCATCGGAAGATGGTCGAGTTCGTGATATTGACCGTGTCATTTATGACATGTTAGCGCCCTGGGAGAATATTGATATTGCCGCTCGCGTATTGCGCCCAGGAGGAGTCCTGATTTGCTACGTCGCGACCACGACTCAACTATCAAAAGTCGGTGAAGCCATCAGAAGTCACGGCAACTTCACCGAGCCCCACGCATGGGAGTCGATGGTACGAGATTGGCACCTGGAAGGTCTGGCTGTGAGACCTGAACATCGGATGATCGGGCACACCGGCTTCCTGCTCACCTCGCGCCGATTGGCCGACGGAGTAGAACCACCCATGCGCCGTCGTCGCCCGTCCAAGGGCGCCTATGGGGTATCGCTCGAAGAATCGTAGGCCGGGAAAAGCGAGTTGCAGTATCGTCAGGGCATGAGTGATGGCCAGGGGACTCCGAACGCGATAGCCGACCTGCAAAGGGAGGTGGATCGCCTGCGCCGTGAAGTCTCAGGCAAGCCTGGTGAGAGCGCTTCAGACCTTCAGCGTCGGATAGACCTACTCTCCAAAGATCTTGCCACGGTACAGGGTTCGAATGAGAAGTTGACGGGCACTCTGAAAGAGGCGCGTGAGCACATCCTTAACCTCAAAGCCGACCTGGAGCGCCTCGCGCAACCGCCGGCTGGTTTTGGAGTAGTTCATAGCATTCCAGATGGCGAAGATTTTCTGGATATCTTCACAAATGGTCGAAAGATGCGGGTGCAAGTCTCTCCTGAAGTAGATAGAAGCGGACTTCGTGTCGGACAAGAAGTCATGCTCAACGAGTCGCTCTCTGTTATTGCTGCCTTCGGTTTCGAAGAGACCGGAGAGTTAGTAACTCTCAAAGAATTGCTTTCGGACCACCGAGCGCTGGTCGCTGCTCGCTCAGATGAAGACCGTGTGGTTCGAATAGCTCGTTCCCTCGATGGGATTTCCCTCCGCCCTGGCGATGCGCTACTCATGGAGTCTCGATCGGGTTTTGTCTTCGAAAAAATCCCGCGCGCGGAAGTTGAAGAACTTGTCCTAGAAGAGGTTCCGGACATTGACTACGAGGACATTGGCGGACTTGGACGCCAAATTGAGATGATTCGTGACGCGGTTGAATTGCCTTACCTACATGCGGAGCTCTTTCGTGAGTACCAATTGCGCCCCCCTAAAGGAATATTGCTTTATGGTCCACCAGGATGTGGAAAGACCCTCATCGCGAAAGCCGTTGCAAACTCTCTGGCAAAAAAGGTTGCCGAAATCACCGGCGAGCCGGAGGGTCGATCCTACTTTCTCAACATCAAGGGTCCCGAGCTTCTCAATAAATACGTGGGCGAAACCGAACGCCACATCCGTTTGGTTTTTCAACGTGCACGCGAGAAAGCAAGTGAAGGTACCCCGGTTATTGTTTTCTTTGACGAGATGGACTCTCTCTTTAGAACTCGAGGTAGCGGCGTCAGCTCAGATGTGGAGAACACCATCGTGCCACAATTGCTTGCTGAGATTGACGGCGTTGAAAGCTTGCAAAATGTCATTGTAATTGGTGCAAGCAATCGTGAAGATATGATCGATCCAGCTATTTTGCGTCCAGGGCGTCTTGACGTGAAGATCAAGATTGAGCGCCCGGACGCGCAGGGAGCCACTGAGATTTTCGGTAAGTACATCACGACAGAAATCCCCTTGAACGCTGATGATCTTTCAGAGAACGGTGCCGATCGCGCAAAGACCGTCAGTGCAATGATTCAATCAACTGTTGCACGGATGTACTCAGAAGACGATGAGAACCGATTTTTAGAAGTTACCTATGCAAATGGTGATAAAGAAGTACTCTATTTTAAGGATTTCAACTCAGGCGCCATGATTGAAAACATTGTTGGTAGAGCTAAGAAGATGGCCATCAAGGACCAACTCGACCACGGCTCTTATGGAATACGTGTGAGCCACTTACTGGCAGCGTGCGTGGACGAGTTCAAGGAGAATGAGGACCTTCCCAACACCACAAATCCAGACGATTGGGCCCGGATCTCTGGGAAAAAGGGCGAGCGCATCGTCTACATTCGCACTCTGATTACTGGAAAGTCCGGAACCGGACCGGGGAGATCTATAGATGCTCTCTCCAATACAGGTCAATACCTGTAAATGGCTCATGACGGTTTGCCCGGTGCGGTGCACCGCATTATGGGAATCGAGACGGAGTACGGCATTGCGCAGCCCGGATCCCTGAACGAAAATCCAATGCTCTTGTCAAGCCAGATTGTTAACGCCTACGCAAATACGACCGCTGCGAGCAGACGCCGCACTCGATGGGATTATGAAGATGAATCACCCTTACGCGACGCCCGGGGTTACGACTTAGATAGAGAGATTGCCGATCCCAGTCAGCTTACAGATGTGGATATGGGTTTTGCGAATGTAATTCTAGGCAATGGCGCACGTTACTACGTCGATCATGCGCACCCTGAATACTCCGGACCCGAGTGTACTAATCCTCGAGATGTAGTCAGATGGGATCTTGCAGGCGATGAGATTTTGCGGCGGAGTATTTCCGCTGCTGTTGAACAGTTTGATTCGTTACCAATTAACATCTACAAGAACAACACTGACAACAAGGGAGCCTCCTACGGGACACACGAGAATTACATAGTTTCTCGTGGCGTTCCCTTCGCGCAATTAGTGACGGCGCTAACGCCGTTCTTTATCACTCGTCAAATCATGGTGAGTGCCGGGCGCGTGGGCATTGGCCAGTCTGGAGCGATCTCAGGATTCCAGATCAGTCAGCGTGCCGACTTCTTCGAAGCTGAGGTCGGTCTTGAAACGACTCTAAGACGCCCCATCATCAATACGAGAGACGAACCACATGCCGATGCTTCTCGGTTTCGACGTTTGCACGTGATTATCGGAGACGCGAATCTCTCTCAACCTTCGACGTATTTAAAAGTAGGAAGTGCGAGCTTGGTGCTGGCGTTAATTGAGTCGGGAACCCTTACAAATACCCCGCTATTTAGGCATCCGGTGGCGGCCACTCACGAGGTAAGCCATGACCTCGCTATGAGCACGCTTTACGAAATGCAAGACGGCCGGCGAATGAGCGCGATTGACGTACAAGAGTACTTTCTTGAGTCAGCGGAAAACCTGGTGGCTAAAGATGGATTGCTAGATGATGCCACTTCAGATGTACTTGCACGATGGAGGAGAACTCTTGAGGGTCTCCGATCGCATGATCCTAGATTGACAGAGACAGTTGAGTGGATGGCGAAGCTCGCGCTTTTGAATTCCTATCGCGACCGAGACGGCATCGATTGGGGACATCCCCGTCTTTCACTGATCGACCTCCAGTGGAGTGATATCCGCAAAGAGAAGAGCATCTTCTCAAAATTAGAATCCCGCGGGCTTCACGAGACCCTGGTTTCGCAAGCCGAGGTACTTGAAGCGGTGGGGAACCCGCCGCACGACACACGTGCATATCTGCGTGGTCGTGTAGTGGAGCGATTTCCAGAGAACGTCGTTGCCGCCTCCTGGGACTCTCTACTTCTAGAGGAAGAGTTCGACGCCCCCCTCGTGCGGATACCCCTTGCCGATCCCTATCGGGGGACACGCGTGGAATTGGGGGAGATCCTGGAGAGCAGCCGAGACGTGAGAGAGTTACTCGAGCGTCTCAAAACCAATCTCCCATAGGATGTCTCCATGGCCGTTCAAGAACCAAAGCGCGAGAGCTCGAGAGCACGAGAAGAGCATCAGGTAGACGATTTGATGCCAACCGTTCAGGCATCTGCCTCTCTTTCAGACATCGACAGCATCCTAGAAGAAATCGATGCCACGTTAGAGCACAATGCTGCTGCATTCGTGGCCGCCTTTGTACAAAAGGGTGGCGAATAGTGAACGGACTCGACGCGCGATTCTTCGAATCTGTAGGAACTTCATTCGCTGATTTCGTGCACAAGATTTCACCAGATCTCTTGCCGCGGCCGAATTCCATCGAAGCTCCACATGGCACCACGATCGTGGCGCTCTCTTATCAAGGGGGAGTGCTGATGGCGGGTGATCGTAGAGCCACCATGGGAAATTTGATTGCGTCTCGCGATATAGAGAAAGTGTTTGTCGCCGACGAATATTCAGTAGTAGGGATTGCGGGAACAGCGGGTCTCGCGATTGAGCTCGTTAAGCTCTTCCAAGTTGAACTTGAACACTACGAAAAAATTGAAGGTTCACCATTGAGCCTCGACGGAAAGGCCAATCGCCTCGCTTCCCTCATTCGCGGAAACCTACCCCTTGCGATGCAGGGATTGGCGGTGGTGCCTCTCTTCGCTGGCTTCGATCCAGATTCCCAGATCGGACGCATCTTCTCTTATGACGTCACTGGTGGCCGCTACGAGGAGACGTCTTTTCATGCTGTGGGATCCGGCTCAATATTTGCGCGCGGAGCATTGAAGAAGATTTATCAGGAGACTTTCACAAGGGAAGAGTCAATACTTGCCTCACTTGCAGCTCTCTATGATGCGGCAGACGATGACAGTGCCACCGGAGGACCCGACCTTGCACGAAACATCTACCCTCTCATCATCACCGTAAGCCCTGAAGGTGCGGTGAAAGTAAGCGATGAGGAGGTAGAGCGTCTCTCCCGACAGCTTGTGGAGTCTCGAACGCTTCGCCCCGATGGACCCAAGGCTCAGTTGATATGACCACTCCATATTATGTAGGACCCGAACAGGTAATGAAGGATCGCGCTGATTATGCGCGCAAGGGAATTGCCCGTGGCAGATCAGTAATCGTGATGCAAGTAGATAGTGGCATTCTCTTTGTTGCCGAGAATCCCTCACGCGCCCTCCACAAGGTGAGCGAAATCTATGATCGAATTGGATTTGCGGCGGTCGGAAAATATAACGAGTTCGAGTTGCTCCGTGTAGCCGGCATTCGACTCGCAGATCTTCGTGGCTATGCGTACGACCGACGTGATGTCGCCGGGCGGGCACTCGCAAACGCGTATGCACAAACGTTAGGCAGCGTTTTCACCACTGAACAGAAACCTTATGAGGTAGAGATCATTGTCGCGGAAGTGGGCGATGAAAGTTCTTTAGATCAAATTTATCGCCTGACCTATGACGGTTCGGTTGCTGACGAACAAGGGTATGCGGCTATGGGAGGGTCGGCAGAGGCTATATCAGCGCGATTAGCAGAGGGTTGGCGGATAGGTCTTACACTCAAAGAGGGTCTCGCCCTCGCAGTTAAATCCCTCGAAGGTGGAGATCGCGTGATCACCGGAGAGATGTTAGAGGTTGCTGTGTTGGACCGAACGCGACTTTCTCGCCGTAAATTTTCTCGCTTTTTCAATTCGACACTTGACGCCCTTCTTGCCAAGTAATCATGAAACGTCGGATTTTCGGGCTTGAGAATGAATACGGTGTTACTTGCCGAATCGTAGGGGATCAGAAACTCAGCCCCGACGAAGTAGCCCGACATCTGTTTAGAAAAGTTGTCTCGTGGGGGAGATCTTCCAATGTATTTCTTACCAACGGAGCGCGACTCTATCTAGATGTGGGTAGCCATCCGGAGTATGCAACGCCTGAGTGTGACGACATTCGCGAGCTGGTCATCCATGATCGGGCAGGTGAGCGGATTCTTGAGGACCTTGCCGTCGAAGCACAACAACGAATCCAAGATGATGGGATTGACGGGCAAGTTTACTTATTTAAGAACAACACCGACTCTGAAGGAAATAGTTACGGATGCCACGAGAACTATTTGATCGGACGATCTGGTGAATTCGCTGCACTAGCAGATGTCTTTATCCCTTTTCTTATAAGCCGCCAGATCATCTCAGGGGCCGGGAAAGTTTTATCAAGCCCCCGTGGCAGTTCTTACTGCGTGAGCCAGCGCGCTGAACATATTTGGGAGGGGCTTTCTTCAGCAACTACGCGATCGAGGCCCATCATTAACACTCGAGATGAACCGCACGCAGATGCTGACTTGTATCGACGGTTGCACGTGATTGTTGGTGACTCGAATATGTCAGAAACCACAAACTTACTCAAAGTAGGTAGTGCAGATCTCGTCTTGCAAATGATTGAGTCAGGAGTGGTTTTTCGGGATATGACTTTGGAAAATCCCATTCGTGCGATTCGTGAAATGAGTGCCGATACCACTGGTAGTAGTGTTGTGAAGCTGGCGAACGGTCGTGAAATCTCAGCACTCGACATGCAAGAAGAATATTTTTCTAAGGCTCATACTTTTGTCGAGCGCCATGATGTTTCAAATCCTGATATTTCCCTGGTCATGGATCTTTGGGGTCGGGCCATTAATGCGATTCGGTCTAATCGTCTTGCGGAGATTGATACTGAGATCGACTGGGTCATCAAAAGGCGCCTCATGGAGCGATACATGGAGCGAGATTCACTTGACTGGAACTCGCCAAAGCTTGCACAACTTGATTTGGCCTACCACGACATCAACCGCAATCGTGGCCTTTTCTATCTTTTAGAAAAGAAGGGCCTTGCTCGGCGCATACTTCAAGATGATGTGATCGAGGCTGCCAGAACTACACCACCGCAAACCACGCGAGCCAAGTTGCGCGGAGATTTCATCGCAGCTGCTCAAGTGAAGAAGCGTGACTTTACCGTTGATTGGGTACATCTGAAACTCAACGATCAAGCCCAGAGAACCGTTCTCTGCAAGGATCCATTTCTGGCTGTTGATGAACGCGTAGAGCGGCTCATCTCAAGTATGTAATTATCCGAGCAGATCAACAACAAAGATGAGTGTTTCGCCGGGCTTGATTGCAGCACCTGCACCTCTATCTCCATAACCGAGATGCGGTGGAATGATCAACTTACGTCGACCGCCAACTTTCATGCCGGGGATACCCATCTGCCAACCAGCAATCACTTGATGAAGCCCAAAAGTAATCGGTTCATTGCGAGACCACGAGGAATCAAATTCTTCGCCCGTTGAATACGCTACCCCCATGTAATGGACACGCACACGTCCGCCTGCCATTGCTTCGTCGCCTTCGCCGATAACGAGGTCTTCGACCACCAAATCGGTAGGTGCAGGAAAATCAGGAAATTCGATTTCTGGTTTATCTAGCATTACTTCACTCCCAAGATGTCGACGACGAATACCAGAGTTTCATTTGGCTTTATCGAGCCTTGACCCGTTTCGCCGTACCCAAGAGTAGGCGGGATGATAATTTCGCGGCGAGTACCGACTTGCGCCCCCGTAAGTCCTTGGGCCCAACCGGAAATTACCTGTGTGAGAGAAAACTCTGCCGGAGTACCGCGCTTCCATGAGCTATCAAAAATCGCGCCATCTGACCATGAGAGCCCGACGTAATTGACGGTCACTGTTGATTCGGGCGTGGCAGCTGGACCGGAGCCTGTGATCAGGTCTCGCGTCATCAGTTCAGTGGGCGGGGTTCCACTCGGTGTTGAAATGACAGGTTCAGCACCTGCATCTCCGGAAACTGCCGGAAATGCCGCGGGATCGCTCTGTGATGGAGCGGAGGTGGCCAGACTCTCCGGCTGAGAAGTGCAGGCGGTCAGGAGCGTGAGGGCAGCGAACGCGGCAAGGGCTATCGATAATGGATGAGATCTACGCATACGAAGATAATACCCACCAAATGTCGCGCTACTGAACGCCCCACTCCTGGGGTAAGTTGATTTTGTGTCCGTAGAAAAGAGCGAACGTCTCGTCAATCTGACGATGGCCCTCTTGGCCACGAAGCGCCCGCTTCGCAAGGCGGAAATATTCACGCTAGTGCAGGGGTATGACGGAAGCGCGGAGTCATCCGACCGAATGTTTGAACGGGATAAGGACGATCTTCGCCAGCTGGGCGTTCCTATCTCAGTCGTTGATCTTGAGGCCGGAATGGATTCTGGATACCGCATTTTCCCTGATGAGTATGGGCTACCCGCACTCCACCTCACCCATGAAGAATCTGCGCTGCTCGCGGTTGCCGCAGATGCGTGGAAACGATCCGGCTTTTCGGGAATCTCAGTAAACACAATTCTCAAGTTGCGCGGAGCAGGAGTTCCCGTACTTGATGTCATCGACAACAGGGTGGATATCGCCTATAAGCCTTCGTGGCGCCTGGTCGCTGAGGCGATCATCGCTCGCCAAGCTATTTCATTTGATTATCGCCGGCGCGACGGGCAAGTTGATGTGCGCCTATTGGAGCCTTACGCCATGCACTTCCGTGCGCAACGTTGGTATGTGGTGGGCTTTGATAGGGATCGAGGGGAGATTCGCACCTTTGTTCTTTCTCGATTCCTTGGAGGCCTCACTCAGCAGGGGCATGAGGGGTCATTCGTCATTCCCTCTGATTTCGACTCTTCGAAGCATCTGTCTAGAGACGTCGGAGTAGCGAGAGTGTTCACAGTCGTTGCGAGTGGGGGAGCCTTGGCTTCACTACGAAGTAGAGCTATTGAATCAACACTTCAACAGGACGGATCTGCCACATTGACGCTACGAGTAGAGGACGAAATCGAATTTCTTTTTGAACTTCTGACCCTCGTCCCAATCGTGGAGATCTTGGCCCCCAAGGATGCCAGAGCTGCAGTCTTGCAAATGCTAGGTGCTTCCCATGGCTCGTGAGACTTCGCTGGCCCGCTACGGGCGTCTTATCAACCTGATTCCTATGCTGTATTCAAATCCCTCTCTAGAAATATCAGAAGTGGCGCGCGATTTAGAAATCAGCGAAAAACAATTGCTAGATGATCTGAATTTGCTTTGGGTCTGCGGTCTACCTGGACATTCGCATCTCGAATTGATCGATATGAATTTTGAATCTGGATTTATCGAGATTATTGAACCGCAGAATTTGGTACGCCCGCTTAACCTCACTCCACTTGAAGTCACAGAGATTCTCTTAGGCTTAGAACTGCTTTCTGCAGAAGTTGATCCATCCACACTGATAATCGTAGATTCTGTTCGGAACAAACTCTCAGAATCGTTGCATTCAAGCCCTGTGATCGATGGCGCTATACGTGTAGAGCGAGAGACTCCTTCCACTCGTGTTGGCGAATTCCGCGTTTTAGTTCTTCAGGCCATCTCAGAAGGAAGGGATCTGATTGGGACTTATCAAGGATTGCGCGGCAGTGATCTGACTGAGCGAAGACTCACCCCATTGCAAGTGGTCACCAAAGATGGACATGTCTATGTCGCGGCAATTGATCACGCTGATCACCTTCGGAAGGCCTTCCGACTAGATCGCTTTTCCGAGGCGCACTTGGGGGCGAAGTCTGCACTCGAGACGCCCTTGCTCACTCTCACAGAACCCTCATCGCATACCCTCAGGATTGCAGTTCCAAGGGAGCGAGCCTTTTTAGCTGACCGTGTCGATGCCGTCCAAGTGGACACCTTCGAGAAGCAGGTGGTCCTCGAATTTAAGTATTTCGAAGCTGCGTTTGCAGCACGGGTAGTGCTCGCTTTTGGGTCAGAAGTACGCATTCTGGGAGCGGGTCTAGAGGTTGACGAAGTCAAAACCCACCTCACCGGGCTTCGACTACAGATACAGGACGTATACGCCGGACCGGAGTAGATTGCGTCTATGCACTTTTGGGGTTGGGCAGCTCTTTTCCTCGCTATTTTGGTGGTGGGGACTGTGGTCAATCTCCTCTTGATTCGTCGCGTATGGCGTAGTGGAAAGCGCCTCCGATCGGAGATTTCTACCATTCGCCGCCAAGTGAAGAGGCAGTAGGCTGTCTATCAGTCGTTTTCCGAGAGAGGGGTTTGGCTATGGGATTAGAGAGACCAGGCACTTGGGTCGTTCTTATTGTGGTCGTCGTGGTGCTCTTCGGGGCAAAGCGTCTCCCCGATAGCGCTAAGGCGCTAGGACGTTCCCTCAAGATATTTCGAAACGAAATCAAGGACCCAGATCCCAAGAAGGAAAGCGACAGCTCTGAGCAGTGAAAGCTGGCTCGCGTGAGGGTCGGATGCCCTTGGCGGAGCATCTTCGAGAATTACGTCGAAGGATCGGTCGCTCAGCCTTAGCGATTCTCCTTCTCACCTCCGTGGGATGGGTCTACTACGACCAACTCATCGCCTTTTTGGCATCCCCAATGTGCGACCTAAATAAGGCAGAGACCTCTTGTGGCTCGCTTTACATCAATGGCGTTCTTGGCCCACTCAATTTGCAACTGAAAGTCGCTCTCACCGGGGGAGTAATCCTCGCCGCCCCCATTTGGCTCTATCAACTCTGGGCCTACCTTGCTCCGGGCCTGCATCGCCGTGAGAAGAAATGGGCAATTATCTTTGCGGCTACAGCAACGCCACTTTTTGCGGCTGGCGCTTATCTTTCATATTTGATTCTTCCTCAAGCAATAAAGATTCTGATGGGATTCACTCCAGGCACATTGAATAACTTGATCAAGTTCGACGATTACCTTGATTTTGTGCTGCGGATGATCCTCGTCTTTGGCATTTCTTTCGAGCTTCCACTCGTGCTGATCGCACTGTCGCTGGCTAGTTTGCTCTCGGTGAAGCGGATGCTCGCTTGGTGGCGGGGAGCGGTTTTTTGTATTTTTCTCTTTGTCGCAATATTCACCCCCACTGGAGATCCGTTAACTATGGTTCTCCTGGCGGCTCCGCTCATTGTGCTCTATTTCTTGGCTGTTTTTGTTTCTTGGATTATTGAACGCCGACGTGGAAAACGCGCCCAGGCATGACACTCGCACTCATCCTCAATCCGAACTCTGGCGGGGGTAAAGGTCTCTCGCGAGGCCTAGCCGCGGCCGAGATATTGAAACCATTCATCACCCACAGATCGACTTCATATGAAGACACGCTCGTTGCCGTTGATAGCGCGGCTGCCGCCGGATGCCAGGTAATCGCAGCGTGTGGCGGTGATGGAATGATGCATGCAGTCATACAAGGATGTGTGAAGCATAATCTCACTCTTCTTCCCATTCCGGCCGGCACAGGAAACGATTTTGCTCGTGGCCTTGGAATTGAAGTGAAGGATCCACTCGCAATTGTGAACAACTCGCGAGTGGAAGAGCGAATAGACCTGGGACAACTCGCAAATCGTTATTTCGGAGCTATTCTCTCCTCCGGTTTTGATGCAGTCGTGAACGAACGTGCCAATAGGATCCGCTGGCCCAAGGGTCCCATGCGCTACAACCTTGCAATGCTTCAAGAGTTGCCGAAGTTTCGGCCCATTCCATTTACTCTTCGTCTTGACGGCCTCGAGTTCAAGCGAGAAGCGATGCTCGTTGCTGTTGCCAATGCCCCTTCTTATGGCGGCGGCATGTTCGTCTGCCCAGATGCCTCGATGAACGATGGACTCTTTGATGTCATGATTCTTAATGCAGTGAGCAAGCCAGAATTTCTTAAGGTCTTTCCCAGTGTCTACAAAGGTAGCCATGTAAATCATCGCGCAGTAGAGATTCACCGAGCGGCGCATGTTCGCATAGAAGCAAACGCTATCGGGTATGCCGATGGTGAAAGAATGGGTTCGCTACCTATTGAGGCCCGAGTTGCCCCAGCAGCTCTCACCATTTTGCGGGCACAATGACTTCGCCGGCGGAGAAGTACGCGGCCGCTAAGAAACGATCTCAAGTAGAGAGCACTCTCTTCGGAAGATTCCGAAAAAGATACGATTTTGAATTGGATGACTTCCAAGCGGACTCCTGTATTTCCTTAGAACAAGGCAGGGCGGTTTTAGTCGCCGCGCCAACAGGGGCTGGTAAAACTATCGTGGGGGAGTTTGCTGCATTTCTCGCCATGGAACACGGCATGAAATGTTTCTACACCACTCCCATAAAGGCGCTCTCGAATCAAAAATTTGCAGAGTTCGCTGAAACCTATGGAAATGAGAATGTTGGGCTTCTTACTGGCGATCTGTCAATAAACGGTGAAGCCTCGATTGTTGTGATGACTACTGAAGTGTTGCGAAATATGATCTACGCGGGATCCAGCACACTTGATGATCTTGAGTATGTGGTGCTTGATGAGGTTCACTATTTGGGCGATAAGTTCCGAGGCCCCGTTTGGGAAGAGGTGATCATTCACCTGCCGGAACAAGTGACCGTGGTTTCATTGTCGGCGACCGTCTCTAATGCTGAAGAGTTTGGCGAGTGGATCGAATCTGTGCGAGGTCGAACAGAAACGATTGTCAGTGAAACAAGACCCGTCCCACTCTGGCAACACGTCATGGTTGGAAGCACGCTCTATAACCTCTTCGAAGAAGACGCCGAAGTGAATCGCGAGCTGGTCAGAGCGGGTCGCAATGCTGAACGTGGAAGCGCCAAGGGGTTCAGGCGTGCGTTTACCCCCTCAAGAAGTGAAGTAGTTGCGCTCCTTGAAGCCGAAGGCCTCCTCCCGGGAATAACCTTTATCTTCTCTCGTGCTGGTTGCGAGGCCGCGGTGCGACAAATTCTCAACTCTGGGATCAAGTTAACAACTCAGGAAGAGCGAGCAAGCATCAGATCCGTCATCCAAGATAAGTGCTCTGGACTTCCACCGGAAGATTTGGGCATTCTCGGCTTTCTTGAGTGGCAAGACGCGCTTGAGAGGGGAGTGGCCGCCCACCATGCGGGTCTTATTCCAGTCTTTAAGGAGACCGTAGAAGAGCTCTTCCAGCAAGGACTGATCAAAGTAGTTTTTGCCACCGAAACTTTGGCTCTTGGAATCAATATGCCGGCTAAATCTGTTGTCTTGGAAAGGTTAGTCAAATGGAATGGCGAGGGACATGTTGACATCTCTCCAGGGGAATTCACCCAACTCACAGGGCGCGCAGGTCGTCGTGGCATTGATATTGAGGGCCACGCTGTTGTTCTCTGGGCAGATGGTCAAGACGGAAAAAGCATCGCTGGTCTAGCTTCTACTCGTACTTACCCACTCAGATCTGCCTTTCAACCCACTTACAACATGTCCATAAATTTGATTGAACGATTAGGTCGCGATCGTGCCCGCAATTCTTTAGAAACCTCCTTTGCACAATTCCAGGCGGATAAATCAGTGGTGGGTATCGCGCGAAATATTCAGCGACACGATGAAGGTATACGCGGTTTCGAACGATCCATGGAATGTCACCTAGGAGATTTCTCGGAGTACGCCAATTTGCGAAGCTCGATAAAGCAGCGCGAGCAAGAACTTACCAAGCGCGGTTCACAAGCCAGACGCGCCGAAGTGGCGCGCTCCCTGGAACTGCTCAAGCGCGGAGATGTCATCATCATTTCCGCTGGTCGACGCGCAGGCTTTGGAATCGTGCTCGACCCAGGTGTGGGTGTGGGCTTTGATGGTTTGCGTCCTTCCATTCTTACGATTGATAAACACGTAGCACGACTCTCATTGCAAGACTTTCGTGATCCCGTAGAAGTTGTCGCGCGAGTCAAAATTCCGGGCCACTTTGATGCCAGAAGCTCCAGAGGTCGTAAAGACTTGGCAAAGGAGTTACACGGGTTGCAGCTGGAGAAACGCAATAAGGAGCGACCCTCTGCTGAGGATGACGCAGAACTGCTCCATCTCCGCCATGAAATGCGCAAGCACGATTGCCATAATTGTCCCGACCGCGAGGATCACGCACGATGGGGGGAGAGGCGAAATAAGGCGATGAAGGAGATTGCCCTTTTGCGCGACCAAGTATCGACTCGTACCCATGTGATTGCCCGAAAATTCGATCGGATCTGTCGCGTCCTTGAGGAGCTTGAATATTTACACGATGGAGTAGTCACCGACAAGGGACTTGCCTTACGGAAGATTTACTCCGATTTCGATCTCCTCACTGTCGTCTGTCTTGAAAAGGGACTGTGGGACGATCTCGATTCTGCCGAGTTGGCTGCTGTCGCCTCTCTCTTTACCTACGAAGGACGCGGGGAAGATCGCCTCTCGCCAAAAATGCCCTCTGGGCGTGTACGTGATGTGGTCGTTTCTGTCGTACGGGAGTGGGCAAATCTTGGCGACGTGGAAGCACGCCATTCACTTCCGCACGCTCGAGAGATTGACGCTGGATTCGCGCATCCAATCTATCGATGGGCTCTGGGCAATTCTCTCGAGGGTGTGCTGAGAGAGTGTGATATTTCTGCTGGAGACTTTGTACGAAACACTAATCAACTGATTGACTTTCTTGGACAGATCACCTCTCTCGACCTGCCGGTTTCCCGAAATGCGAAAGAAGCGATCGGTCGACTACGCCGAGGCGTCGTGGCTAATCTGGCTCTACTATGAAGTTACTTCTCGACACCGCCTCGCTTTGGTATCGCGCCTATTTCGGCATGCCAGATACTTTGGTCTCCCCAGAAGGTATGCCCGTACACCTGATACGTGGGGTTACTGACATGGTGGCGCGTCTCATCACAAAATACGATCCCACCGAGATCGCAGTCTGCCTAGATAGCGACTGGCGTCCCTCTTGGAGAGTGGAGCTCATACCTGAGTACAAGGCACATCGAGTTGATGCTGATGATGAAGTAGTCGAAGAATCGATGAGTGCGCAAATTCCCATATTGCTGGAACTATTTGCTGCGGCCGGTTTTCCACTTATAGGAGTTTCCAACTATGAGGCCGATGACGTAATTGCCACTCTCGCACATGTCAGCACTCTTCCCGTGATGGTAGTCACTGGGGATCGAGACCTCTTTCAACTAGTCGACGATGAGCGCAGCATTAAGGTCGCCTACTTGGCTAAAGGTGTCTCTGCTCATGATGTTGTCGACGAAAAATGGATCGAGAATAAGTACGGAATCCCAGGAAAGCGCTACGGTCTCTTTGCATTATTGCGCGGCGATCCCTCAGACGGATTACCTGGCGTAAAAGGCATCGGCGAGAAGAGCGCGGCCCTCTTAGCGAACGCATTCGATTCAGTTGATGACATTGTGGCCGCAGCCCGTGTTGGTCACGATCAACTTCCGCCTCCGATACAGAAGAAAATTCTTGCTGGATTGGATTATTTAGAGCGAGCCCCGAAAGTAGTGGCTTGCGCTCTCGATGTTCCATTGCCACATCTTGATCTCAAACGACCTGAAGAGTGGGACGCTTCGCATATGAAAAAGCTTCAGAAAGAGTTTGGACTCGGTGCCAGCGTAGATCGACTATTCGCAGCCTTGGCGCGTTAACGTGTCCCATCGATTGGGAAGATTATTACTTTCTGCTCTCGCTGGAGCCTCTCTCTCTTTCGCATTTGCGCCGTGGTATCTATGGTGGCTTGCTCCCATCGGATTAGCTCTCATTTTTGCTCTCTCGCGCACGGATAGTCGTCGTGCATATCAATACGTCTTCATCGCTGCGTTGACTCTTGAAGTCATCCATCTGCACTGGACGAGCGTTTATGTGGGCGCTACTCCTTGGCTCATCCTTGCCCTGGGCGAGGCGCTCTTCTTCACGCTGCCTTTCCTCCTCTGGCGAAGCGGGTCGCGATGTGGATATTTGGCAGCCTGGCTAGCAGGGGAGTGGCTCATATCTAGAGCTCCGTACGGAGGTTTCGGTTGGAGTCGCCTAGGTTTTATCGGTAGTGGTCCCACGTTGAATTTTGCATATTGGGGTGGTCCCACCTTGATCGTAATTGCAAACGTTCTCCTAGCTTTTCTCATCTATCAAGTAATTCATTCACTCTCCTTAGGTGAGCGATTACGAGGATCCTTAACCGTCATATTGATTGTTGCATCAACATTTCTCTGCACCCTCATTCCTGCAGCACACACCGAGTCAGGGGAGAGCATCACCGTCTCCGGTGTTCAAGGTAATGTGCCGCGATTAGGCTTGGATTTCAATGCTCAACGAGAAGCAGTCTTGCGAAATCACGTAAACCTCACATTAAGTGATCCGAGCATCCGTTCTAGCGACCTCGTCATCTGGCCAGAGAACGCATCTGATGTAGATCCACTCACCATGCCAGCTAGAGGCGTGATCGAAGGAATTTCTCAGCAAATCGGAAAACCAATTTTGCTAGGGGGAGTTTCGCGTACTGCGGGTTCTGGGTTGCGCAATATTTCCCTCTGGGTTGATCCCACAGAAGGAATCGATGAGGGCTCCATATATACGAAACGTCATCTTGCTCCTTTCGGGGAGTATCTCCCTCTTCGCACCATCGCCGAATTCATGACTTCGTCTGCCCTGCGAATCGAAGATATGACCCCTGGGAGCTCAGAGCAGGCCTACCGCCTTGACGGGGCCGTTATTACACCAGTCATTTGCTTTGAGGTCCTCGACGACCAATTGTTGACCGAAAAAAGCGCACGGGCGGGAATCCTGGCGGTTCAGACCAATAGCGCCACCTTTGGATCCACCCCACAGAGTGCTCAGCAATTAGCAATCTCCCGAGTGCGCAGTATTGAACACGCGCGTCCCATCGTTTCCATCTCCACATCCGGGGTGAGCGCCTTTATCGATTCCTCGGGGGAAATTTCGCAAGAGACCGAGATTTTTACGGCGGCTGTGATCACCAAGGAGATCCTTTCAGAAAAGAAAGCCAGCCCATCGGATCGCATTCCTGGGGGCAGTGCAAATACCTTGACCTTGCTATTCGTGCTTTGCGGAGCCCTCGCGAGCGTGGCCCGCCAGCGGCGCAAGGGCGATTAGCCGGTGTACCAAGCCATACGTCCCACGCCGATAATCTACATTATGTAAAGTAAGAAAGTTAGCGTTTGATCGGCTTTAAGGTCCAATGAGTCGACAAAAGCCCCGTGATCGCTTCTGCACTGGCGACCTCCACTTCGATGTAGAACTCGGGACGTTTGCCCTCAGCTAGTTCACCTCGCACCCTGGCAACCTCAGCAATGGGCATCCTCGCCGTAGCCACAATGTCGCCTAATGCAAGCGCTTGGAAGCGCATACCTCCATTCATAATCAACGGAACGGCCTGCGAGAAGAGATCGGCAAAAGCAGCCTGCACTACCCCACCGCTGGCGCTCTCTGCGGCGGTAAACATGGCTCCGGCGTGCGGGCCTCCCACATGGTTGCGTTGTTCGGGACGGTCTGGCAGCGAACAGACTGCGCGCACCTCTGTATCGGTGATAACTGCCTCTGTCACGTGAATTCCTAGCGTCTTCACTAGTGGAATCGACTCTCTTGAATATTTGTCGATAATTTCGGTGAAATCACGCATCGCTGCCCCCCGCATAACTTTCGATTGATGGACACGAACAGACTAGGTTTCGATCGCCAAACGCGCCATCGATGCGGCCCACAGTCGGCCAATACTTTCCACGGCCTCCAAAGACCATCTCTCCCCCACCATCTGCCACCTGATCAGGAAAAGCCGCTACTTGCCGCGAATACTTTCGATCCCAATCACCCACCAATGATGCAACTGTGTGTGGGGCATGGCGTAGCGGTGAATCCTCGATAGAAATCTCTCCCCGTAGAACGGATTCAGCTTCCCTCTTGATGATCCTCATGGCACGAATGAATCGTTCAATCTCAAAAAGATCTTCGCTCTCTGTTGGCTCAATCATCAGAGTGCCTGCAACTGGAAACGACATCGTTGGGGCGTGGAAGCCAAAATCCATCAACCTCTTTGCAATGTCATCTACGGTCACACCACTCTCTTTCGTGAGTGGACGTATATCAAGAATGCACTCGTGAGCTATGCGTCCGCTCTTACCGGAATAGAGCACTGGGTAATCATTCGATAATTCAGATGCAATATAGTTCGCGGAGAGAATCGCTATCGAAGTCGCTTCCGTCAATCCCTTTGCACCCATCATGCGGATATACATCCAAGGAATAGGTAATATAGAAGCAGACCCAAACGGTGCTGCACTGATTGGGCCAGGCCCTGTGAGTGGCCCAGCTTCAGAATCCAACGGATGATTGGGTAAGTAAGGCGCGAGATGCGCGCGTACTCCTACAGGACCTACGCCAGGGCCTCCTCCCCCATGGGGAATGCAGAAAGTTTTGTGAAGGTTGAGATGCGATACGTCTGCACCAAATTTTCCAGGCTGTGCAAGACCCACTAGCGCGTTCAGGTTGGCACCATCTACATACACTTGGCCACCCGCATCATGCACCATGGCGCAAATGTCTGTGATCGCCTCCTCGAATACACCATGCGTAGACGGATACGTGATCATCAAGGCCGCCAAGTTGTTGTGATGCTCCATGATTTTGCTCTTAAGATCGATCAGATCAACATTGCCCTCTGTGTCACAACCTACGACGACTACATCCATCCCAGCCATCACTGCGCTAGCGGCATTCGTTCCATGTGCACTTGACGGTATGAGACAAAGGTTGCGATGCGAGTCACCTCTCGCGTCGAGAAATTGGCGAATTGCTAAGAGACCAGCAAATTCCCCCTGACTCCCCGCGTTAGGTTGCAAGGAGATAGCGTCATACCCCGTAATCTCAACGAGGAATGCGCTCAACTGGGAGATCAGAGTGCGAATTCCTTTGCTCTGATCCGCAGGAGCGAACGGGTGCAGAGTGGAAATCTCTGGCCAAGTAATGGGTTCCATCTCGCTGGTTGCGTTGAGCTTCATGGTGCAACTACCGAGTGGAATCATGGTGCGATCGAGAGCCAGGTCACGATCCCCCAAGGTGCGTATGTATCTCAGCATGGAGGTTTCATTGTGGTGTGAATGAAATACAGGATGGGTGAGAAACTCGTCCTCGCGTGCCAGCGAGCCGAAACTCGCCTTCACGGTACCGATAGTTAGACCTAGTGCTTGCGAGATGGTCGATAGATCTACATTCGAAACGGTCTCATCTATAGATAGCGATACCCAATCACTATCTATTTGTCGAATGTTAAATCCAACCGACAAGAGAGTCTTAAGAATATGGTCGGATGTGGTGTCGTGCTTACGGAATGTCACTGTGTCAAAAGATGCGTCATGCATCACTTCATAGCCTGCGCCTTTAAGACCAACTGATAGTGCCGTCGCGTTATCTGCGACTCCCTGTGCGATTCCCTGTAAGCCTCTTGGGCCGTGATAGACCGCATACATGGAAGCTATCACTGCTAGCAGGACTTGCGCTGTGCAGATATTGCTAGTCGCCTTCTCTCTACGTATGTGTTGTTCACGTGTTTGTAGAGCGAGACGCATAGCTGGGGTGCCGGCATCATCAACGCTGACACCTACTAAACGACCAGGCATCGATCGTTCTAGACCCGCACGCACACCCATGAAACCCGCATGTGGTCCGCCGAAGCCCATGGGGACCCCAAATCGTTGCGACGAGCCCACAACGACATCCGCGCCAAGTGATCCAGGGGATTTTAAAAGTGTAAGAGCGAGCAGGTCGGAAGCGACCACAGCTATTCCAGAGATTGCGTGAATGGCCGTGATATCACTGGAGATATCGCGCACGTGTCCAGAAGATCCTGGATATGAAAGTAAGAGACCAAATGCGTCAGGTAGTGAATCGCCTGCATTCCAAAGTTCAACGTTAATTTTCAAGGGTTTGGCCCGTGTTTGTATCAGCGCAATAGTTTGTGGGTGCGTATCGGCATCTATCAAAAAGGTCCGGCTACTGCCTTTATATGAACGAAGCGCGAGGGTCATCGCCTCGGCAGCTGCCGTACCTTCGTCAAGCATCGAGGCATTCGAAAGATGCATTCCGGTCAGGTCCGTGATCATTGTTTGGAAATTAATTAACGCCTCAAGACGCCCTTGAGATATCTCAGGTTGATATGGCGTATAGGCCGTGTACCAGGCTGGATTTTCCAAAATGTTTCGTTTAATCACTCCGGGTGTGTGCGTTCCGTAGTACCCCATGCCAATCAAAGAACGAACAGGGTTATTTTTAGATACGAGTCCTCGGATCTCCGCCAATGCATCAACTTCAGAGAGCGCCTCCCCTAAAGCCATCTCACTTTTCAATCGTATTGATTGTGGGACGACGTCGGAGATGAGCTCTTCAAGATTCTGATATCCCAACGTTGAGAGCATGATCAATCGACTCTGCTCGTCTGGGCCGATGTGGCGACTAGCAAAGTTATGTGTGTATGAACCTGGGTTACTCATGACGCTCCTCAGCTCAGGGGTCGACTAGACAGTCGAATCACTCCCCCTCTGTCTCGCCCTAGGTGTGGAGTAACCAGACCGAGCGCACCTGAAAGCATCCCCGCCGATGGCGGGTTACATCTTCGGCGCAACAATGACAATCCATTGTTGCTTCTCCAGAGTTGCCTGATCTACACGGTCCGTTGGCCTGAGAGGTTCCGGGGAGGTTGCTCCTTCGGCGTCATGCGCGTGGCTCGCGCACCACTCTCCCGCGTAGTTTTTGCAGCGCTCTCATCCTAGGACCTTGGCGCTTGGGCAGAAGAGAGACCCGCCTCATTTGGCAGGGAAGTTAGGTTGCTAGGCGGTTAGGCGCCTTTTGCTCGTCGGCGAAGAGAGAATTCATCGCTGGTAATCATTTCGCTCTCGGCGGCTGGGTTTTCCGAGGGGAGCGCAGCGAGAGAACCTTCAACTTCAGCCCAGACGCGTCCCAGGGCGATACCAAAGACCCCTTGACCACCAGCCAAAATATCAATCACTTCATCATTGGAAGTGCATTCGTAAATGGTGGCACCATCGCTCATCAAGGTAATTTTTGCCAGATCGTCTACTCCCCGAAGACGAAGGTGTTCGACAGCCGTGCGAATATTTTGCAGGGATACACCTGTATCCAAGAGACGCTTAATGATCTTGAGAACCAATATGTCTCGAAAGCCGTAGAGACGAGCGCTTCCCGACCCAGTTGCCGGACGCACACTGGGCTCAATCAGCCCGGTCCTTGCCCAGTAATCGAGCTGGCGATAAGTAATCCCAGCTGCCGCACACGCGGTGTTCCCTCGATAACCCGCCTCGAGAGGCGCGTTAGAAAGCTGGGACTGGTCGGTCGGTTGACTAGGGAACATTTTCACTCCTGGGGGAATTCAGGACTACAACGGTGTAAGTAGAGTAGAACGAGGCGGCCACGAGGGCAATCACCGACACGCAGTGAACCTCAACCTTAGGTTGAGGGTTCACGGTTAACTTATGAAATCCTCAGGCGTAATTTGATCCAGGAACTCACGGAAGCGCTCCACTGCCTCCTCTTGCTCCCCCTCCCCCTCAGGGTCCTTGGGGATATCAATTCCTGCCTGGGCTAGCAAATCAACATTTGCGAAAATGGGGCGCGAATTTCTCAAGGCTAAGGCGATCGCATCGGAAGGCCTCGCAGAAATCTGTAGGTCCCCTTCAAGGGTTATTTCGGCATAGAAGACGCCGTCCTTAATTTCAGTGAGAAGGACACTTTGGAGAGCGTGACCGGTGCGCTCCATTACGGTGTTGAGCAAATCGTGAGTCATTGGCCTCGGCGGCTGGATACCTTGTTGCGCGAAGGCTATTGCCGTGGCTTCTACTGCTCCTATCCAAATAGGCAAGTATCGATCGCCTTCGGTCTCACGTAGGAGCACAATAGGTTGATTAGACGGCATTTCCACGCGAACACCGATGACTTCAACGCGTGCAATTCCACTCATGTTCTCACCTTACGTCCCTAAGGGCCGGTTGTCGCTTTCAGTGGCGCACTATCGAATGCGGTTGAGGCCCATCTTGACCAGAGCGGCATGCAATCTAATAGAGAGCGAAGCCAGTTCTCGCTGTACTTCCAATGCTCGATCTTTTGATTCCGTCCCCTTCTGGCGCATCAGCGGAGTGATGACCTGCTCCACCAATCCCACTTCGCGATCTGCTGCGCTCTTAAACGAGCGTAGGTGTCGCGGCTCTATACCAAAAGGTGCCATGGCTGCAACCACGCGAGAAATGGTTAAAGCATCATTGTCGTAGTGGCGCCCTCGTAGCGCTACCAAACCGTAAGTTTCAAGCTCCTTAAGTTGTGCATCCGTAATGCCGCTTGATTCCAGGAGTTCTTCACGACTTAACCGCAAATCACTACTTTCATTAAACGCTTCAGGTGCAATCACCGAATCAACTGCGGCTAAACGCGGCACTCGTGGAGCTCCGGAAAG
>WLIL01000089.1 GCA_009702245.1 Actinomycetota bacterium | reverse complement strand
AGGCACGCCAGATCCTGATCAGCGAACTTGCCCTCGCCGAAAAGACAGATGAACTCAAGGCGGAGTCAATTCTCGACGAGGTTCTCGCCTCTTAATCCGATGAGAATCGCCGCGATCGTCCCGGCTGCGGGAAGCGGCGAGCGACTTGGCGCTTCGCTTCCTAAAGCATTAGTTGCTGTCTCCGGTCACTCCCTCATTTGTCGTGCGGTTGAAACAGTTGCTCAGTATGTAGATCTCATTGTTGTTGCCGCTCCTCATGGATATGAGAAACCAATCTCGGTTGCGGTAGAAAAATGGAGTATGAAAACATCGGTTATCACTGGCGGTATTACACGTCGTGAAAGTGTTTCACTTGCTTTAGCAACGCTGCCAGATGATGTGGATTACGTGTTGGTTCATGATGCGGCACGCTGTTTCACACCTGGATCTGTCTTTCTTGAGGTAATTCATGGTCTAAAAGCCGGAAACGAAGCAGTGGTCCCACTTCTCGGCATGGTGGATACCATTAAACGAATTGATCAAAATAAATTCGTGGTGCGCACGGAAGATAGGAATTTCCTAGGACGAGTGCAAACGCCTCAAGGATTTTCATTGTCAACGTTAAGAGCCGCGCATGCCCGTGAATGCAGCGTTGAAGCTACTGACGATTCCATGATGGTAGAAGAGATGGGAAGGCCAGTGCTCACCGTGCTGGGCCATGATCTCTCAAGAAAAATTACGACTTCGGCCGATCTTGAGTGGGCTGAAGCATTACTTGCAAGGAGAGCACCATGAGAGTCGGAATCGGCGTAGATGTTCACCGGTTTTCGAGCGACGAGAAGCGCGAGCTCTGGCTAGGTGGACTTCTCTGGAATGGAGGAAGCGGACTCGAAGGCCACTCTGACAGTGATGTGGCCGCTCATGCCATCTGCGACGCCTTGCTCTCGGCCGCCGGCGCAGGAGATTTGGGAACGCACTTCGGTGTTGATCGTCTCGAATGGAAAGGGGCTAGCGGGAGCCTGCTCCTTGCCGAAACCTTAAAGATCGTGCATGGCCTGGGATTTTCCGTAGGGAATGTCTCAGTGCAAATTATTGGCAACCGTCCACGAATTGCGCCTCGCCGACTAGAGATGGAATCCGCACTATCCATGGCCATAGGAGGCGCCCCGGTAGCCGTCTCAGGTACGACAACTGACGGTTTGGGGCTTACCGGACGCGGCGAGGGCATCGCGGCAATTGCAACCGCATTAGTTAGTTAGTCTTACCCGGTGAGACTTTACGACACCGCCACTAGGCAAGAGAGCGACTTCCAGCCGCTTGTTGCGGGTGAAGTCTCTATCTATCTCTGTGGAGCGACTGTGCAATCCTCTCCGCATATTGGCCATATCCGTAGCGCTATTAATTTCGATTTGCTACGCCGCTGGCTAGAGCGTGGCCACGGATATCAAGTCACTTTCGTCCGAAACGTGACGGATATTGATGACAAGATTTTGCATAACGCCATTCATGAGGGCGCGCCTTGGTGGGCCATCGCAATGAAGTATGAACGTGAATTTAATGAAGCTTATGCTTCACTCAACTGCATCCCGCCGACTTATGAACCGCGGGCAACCGGTCATATCACTCAGATGATTGAATTAATGTCGGTACTTATTGAACGTGGACATGCATATGCGCCCGGCAATGGGGATGTTTATTTAGAAGTCCGTTCACTACCTGAGTACCTCACCCTCTCGGGACAGAAGTTAGATGATCTGCAATCGGCGGCTGATAGCGATAATCCAGACGAAATTAAGTACAAGAAGGATCCACGTGACTTTGCATTGTGGAAAGCTGCCAAAGCTGGAGATCCCTCGTGGCCAACTCCGTGGGGCGCAGGTCGTCCGGGCTGGCACCTCGAGTGCAGTGCCATGGCCCACCAATACTTAGGCGAAACATTTGATATTCACTGCGGCGGTTTAGATCTCATCTTCCCGCACCACGAAAATGAGATTGCGCAATCGAATGCCGCTGGGTATGGATTTGCGAAGCGTTGGTTGCATAACGCATGGGTGACTACATCAGGTGAAAAGATGAGTAAGTCGCTGGGCAACTCACTTAAAGTCCACGAAATTCTTAATACCGCACGCCCTATTGAATTGCGTTGGTATCTTAACTCGGCTCATTACCGTTCCATGTTGGAGTACTCACCGGATTCACTTGCGGAATCAGCAATTGGCTTCCAACGCATCGAGAACTTTATTGATCGTGCGGAATCTATCTTGGGTGAGAGTGCGATATCTGCAGACGTTCCTCAAGAATTTCGCGCTGCGCTCGATAATGACTTGGCTGCGCCTCAAGCGCTCGCCGTCCTTGCTGATGTGGTGCGCGAAGGTAATACCGCACTCACCTCAGGAGATAAGAATGCGATTCGCGCCTCACTTGGCGATGTGCGCGCGATGCTCGAAGTTTTTGGATGCGATCCACGCACTGGTCCTTGGGCGAATAGTTCAAGTGATCTCACCAGTGTTGTTGATGAACTCGTGAAAGTAGTGCTTGAGCAACGTAATTCTGCTCGCGCTAGGAAAGATTGGGCTGCCGCGGATGCAATTCGCGATGGGCTCGCCGCAGCGGGAATCGCTGTGGAAGATTCATCCTCCGGTTCGCGGTGGACCCTTCAGAAACGAGCGCAGTAATGGCTGGTAACTCCAAACGCAAAGGCGCCGTAAGTAGTAGAGCAAAGAAGCCCACGGTGGGAACCGGTGGAAATAACAAGCGCAAGCTGGCTGGTAAAGGTCCTACGCCTAAGGCGGAAGCACGCACCTATCACGCGGCGAATAAGCGAAAGCCAGCCGCGAAGCGTGCACCAGAACGGGCAAGCGGTGCGCGCTCTGGCCGTCCCACTCGTCCGCGGAAAACCGGCGATGAGATCGTGGCAGGACGCAACAGCGTTCTTGAAGCGTTGCGTGCCGAGATTCCTGCGAAGGAACTTGTTATTGCCCATCGACTTGAAAGCGATGAACGCACTAAGGAAATTTTGACGTTAGCTTTGGAACAGAAGATCACTATTCGTGAAGCAACTCGGGAAGATATCGACGCCCTGACTGAATATGGTATTCACCAAGGCGTCGCCCTGAGGCTTCCGGAGTACGAGTACTACGACGCCAGCGTGTTGGTAAAGGCACTGAAGGAGCATGGAAAAAAGCCACTTCTCCTGGCACTCGATGGCATTACGGACCCAAGAAACCTGGGAGCAATCCTGCGAAGTGCAGGTGCTTTTGGAGCGCACGGAGTAGTCATCACCGAACGTCGCTCTGCAGGGCTTACCGCATCTGCGTGGAAATCTTCGGCCGGAGCCGCCGCTCGCGTACCTGTTGCTCGGGTGACCAACATGGTGCGCTGGCTCGAAGAGGCGAAAGAAGCGGGATGCTTCGTAGTCGGGCTCGATGCAGACGGCGACGTCTCACTTCCAAAGTTTGATAACGGAAGTGATCCACTTGTAGTTGTAGTGGGCAGTGAAGGAAAGGGACTAGGTCGCTTAGTCGGCGAAACCTGCGACTACATTCTATCTATCCCGATGTCAGCAGCTACCGAGTCACTGAATGCAGGCATCGCCTCCAGTGTCGTGCTCTATGCGATTAGCCAACAGAGAGCCTCGAACTAGAAGTACTTCTTCAAAGAGGTCGGCATTAAATTCTTTATCTTGCTACGGAACCTGCGCCCTTGTGCTGCTGGGGAAAGTGCCAGAATTCCGTCTGCGGATGTCGGCGAGGCAACGTGGCGAATGGCGGGAGAAGAGAGATCAAGCGAATCGGCGATAATGTCTATATTCGCTTTGAGTGAGATTGTTCGAGCTAGTTGATCAGGATCTGTCTCATCCACCTGATCTATTACTTCATCAACAAAAATTGTTCCAGCTGCCCGGAGTTCTTCAGCGATATCTTCCTTCTCGCGGGCTGAATCATCGCCAGTCAATGATTTCATACGATCCTTTATTGCAGCGCTGGCGCTGGCGAGCGCCTTAGAGATTTGTTTCGAAGTTGACTCGCTCATTCCAGCGTTGTCTAAAGATGAGTCGAAAAGCGTGCGTGCAATAGAGCGAATCTGTACCACGGTGTGTTCGGCGGCCACACCACGTGAGTAAAGATCTTCAGCCTCATCTACTTCTGCGGTGGGGAACCACTTTGCATATGATCGGGCCTCTTGCGCTTGCGCCCGCACTCCTGGAAGTTCTTCTACGAGCAATCGAGCTTTGGCGAGCCAATCCCCGGCCTCTTGCTGTGTGTACCCCCGTGCGACACCAAGAGACATTTGATCGAGTAACTCAACAGATCGCTTTCCTACGCGACCAATTTGATCAACTGTCCGACCTGCTGGAGATTTGGGGTGCGCAAAGTAGGAGAAGACGATTGCGATACCAACTCCAATGAGTGTGCACGACATTCTTCTCACTGCATTACTCTCGCTGAGGCCTGGGCCAATGACGATAAGCGCGGTGATGGGTACGTTGAAGCTCGCAACTTCGCCAAGATGAATAGCGCGCGAGATGATTGCGCAGAGCACGATAGTTCCAACAATGGTAAAGAATCCAAAACCTAAAAGTGTGGTCGAAAGCAACGCAGCTCCTGCGCCAATTGCGGTACCAAAAATTTGCCCAAATCCTTCTCGTACGGATTTGTGAAGTGAGATTCGAACCGAGAGCGCGGCGGCAATGGCAGCTACTAATCCGCCATTAGTAACGACTAGATCGCCTACCTCCCAAGCCACGCCGGAAGCCAGTGCCGTCACAAGAGTCTTTTGGACCCATGGGCGTCGAGAGGCCACCAATGTGACCAGAGATTTTCGGGTTCGAGCCCACCGCGTACGCATGATTTGATTGTAGGGCGGGGATTACGCGCGTGGGATGGATAGCCTCTGCGCCTGGCGGATAAGAACTCTTAGGTAATTTTCCTACCCTCACTCTAAGCAGATTCCCGAACCGCGTGAGCGGACTACTTGGAGGTCCTTGATGGGTAAGAAGATCGCAATTGTGGGTGCCGGCTTTGCTGGCCTTGCATCAGCCAAAGTTTTGACCGAGTTCGGTCATGATGTTCACGTTTTTGAGAAAGACTCCGAAGTAGGTGGCGTGTGGACGACTTCGCGTCGTTACCCCGGTTTGGGAACGCAGAATGTGCGCAGTACGTATGCGCTGAGTGATTATCCCTATCCAAAGGGCACTCCCGAGTGGCCAACCGGTGAGCAAGTACAGAAGTACATGGCTGGCTATGTCAATAACTTCAAGTTCGGCAACAAGATTTCGCTTAACACCGAAGTGAAGAGCGCAAAGCAGAATGCCGATGGTTCTTGGACACTCAACACTTCATCAAATGGTGTAGAAAATACGCAGAACTTCGACTACCTCATTGTCGCTAATGGCATCTTCTGCGATCCCTTCGTCCCAACATGGGAAGGCGCGGACGCCTTCAAGGCAGCTGGCGGAAAGATCATGCACACCGTGGACTTCCATAATCTTGAAGATGTGCGTGGCAAGAACGTTGTCGTGGTTGGTTACGGCAAGTCGTCTTGTGATGTGGCAAATGAAACGGTGGGTGTAGCCAAGAACACCACGATTGTTGCGCGTCACATCATTTGGAAGGTGCCTAAGAAGTTTAAGAACGTGCTTAATTACAAGATGCTCTTACTTACACGCATGGGTGAAGCGCTCTTCCCCTATATCGAGTTAAAAGGCTTTGAAAAGTTCTTGCATGGCAAGGGCAAGAAGGTCAGTGGTGGAATGCTCGGTAGTGTCCAAGGTGTTATCGAGGGGCAATTTAAGTTAGAGAAGCTCGATCTCCATCCACATAATGGCCTCGACACCATTGTGCGAAGCACCGTCTCGCTTGCGTCAGATGGATTCTTCGACAAGGTCGAAGCAGGAACCCTCAAGGTTGAACGCGACACTGAGATCGTGCGCATGGAAGCTGGCAAAGTCCACCTTGCTAACGGTAAGACCGTTGATGCCGATTACATCATTTGCGGTACCGGTTTCCATCAACGCGTCCAATTCCTAGAAGATTCTGTGATGGCACGGATTAATGATGAGCGCGGGAACTTCCGTCTCTATCGCCAGCTACTTCCACTTGATGTTCCAAACCTTGCGTTTAATGGCTATAACTCATCTTTCTTTAGCCAATTAAATGCCGAGATGGGCGCTGTCTGGATTGGTGGCTACCTAGCCGGTGCCATCAAACTTCCTCCACATGATGTGATGCTCAAGCACATTGATAAGCGCCTTGCGTGGATGGAGAAGCGTACGGAGAATAAGCACGCTCGTGGAACGAACATCATTCCATTCTCGGTTCACAACATTGACGAACTGCTCGACGATATGAATTTGAGCATTGGCGCGATGAAGCGTTTCAACGAATGGTCATTCCCAATCAATCCCAAGAACTACGCGAAGATTGGTCCACAGCTTCGCAAGCGTCTAGGAATCAAGTAAGAAATTTTCAAGGAGGAAAAGAAGAGGGGCTCTCATATGAGAGCCCCTCTTCTTACTTTTACTGATTACTCCACCAGGAGGGGAATCGCTGGTACCGCTTGCTCGGGACCCATTGCTGAATAGCCGCCATCGGCAGCCCAATCAGCGCCAGTGACCACGGAAGCTTTATCGCTGCAGAGGAAGGAGATCACATTGGCTACTTCCTCGGGATCTCCCACGCGTCCGGTGAGATGGAAAGGGGCAGCGACTCGATCTGTTTTTGCGCGATCGCCCTTGGAGAGCATGTCCATGATCGCTGACCAAGTCCAACCTGGCGAGACAGAATT
>WLIL01000088.1 GCA_009702245.1 Actinomycetota bacterium | reverse complement strand
GAGCGCAAATTGTCCAACGTGGAAGATATGCTCCGTTAATCGGCAAAATTATTTAATTCGCGAGAGCATATCTTTCATCAACAAAATGTGAGCCGTACCTTCGCTCGAAGATAAAAGGGCAGTTCGAGTATGCCAAATAAATCTGTGAGATGACTGAAGAGATTACGCGGTGCGTGCGCGGTTACGTGCGGCGCGACGCTTTAGTGCGCGGCGTTCATCTTCTGAAAGTCCGCCCCAGACGCCGGCGTCTTGTCCGCTCTCCAAAGCCCATTGCAGACAGGGAGCCTGAACGGGGCAACGAGCACAGACAGCTTTTGCTTCTTCAATTTGGGCTAAGGCAGGACCGGTATTACCGATCGGAAAAAAGAGCTCGGGATCTTCATCCCGGCAAGCTGAATCGTGTCGCCAATCCATCGCCCACCGCTCACTCACTGGCGCTCTTAGCGCCGCTACTCGTGGATCCCACATGGTGGTGGTCATCTCACGAACCCCAAGCAGGAAGATTGCCTCCCTGTGGGCATTGAATCATCGGCGAACTCATAGCGCATGTTGAAATGCGGGGAAGGTGCGTCTCAGACGTGATAATTGTCGGGCAGGCGGTGGATTCATTCAAGGACAACGGGATGATTCGCCGGCTTTTCTAAGGTGATTCTCATCTCTCAATGAGATCGAAACGGACATTTAGGGTATTTCGTAAAAGGTTGGTGAGATTTCTTTGGGCGCGTGAGACGCCAAGCTGTCGGTGGGAGGCGGTCTACTTGGCTCATGGCCATTCACCTCCTCCTTGGCGCGCCCGGAAGCGGGAAGAGCGCGCGAGCAGTGGCCGCCACCAGAGAGTGCCTCGAAGGTGGCGCCCGCCCACTCTTGTTGGGCTTTGGTCGGGATGCGGTAGCGGGGCTGCGGGAAGAAGTGGGGGTCAACGGGGTGCGCCGCGAACCCATTGCCCGTACTTTCCATGGCCTAGCTTTTTCGCTCCTGCAAAAACACCATATTTCCGGACCCACACCTTTCTTGCTCTCGGGCGCCGAGCAAGATGTATTCATTCGTCGTCTGCTTGCCGAAGGTCTCACCACGTGGCCTACGGCATTTTCAAAAGCCGTAGAGAGTGCCGGTTTTGCGAAAGAACTCCGCGACTTACTTTCGCGTGTTGTAGAGCGAGGAATTTCACCAGAAGAGTTAGTCGCGATCGGAGAGCGAGCGAAGCGACCAGAGTGGGTAAGTGCGGCACATTTTTATTCCTTGTATCTTGCAAAGCTGGCCCAGGAACGACCCGGCGCAATCGATCCGAATGCGTTAATTCTTCGCGCAGTAAACCTCTTAACAGATGATCCGCCTCTCCTTGGCCAAGTTCGCGCATCTTTTGACCTCATCATTGTTGATGACTTTCACGAGGCCGATCCTTCCCAACGAATGTTGCTCTCGCTCATCACGCAGGATTCCTTATTGGTAACAGCGGACCCAGCCTCTGCCGTGGGTAAGTTTCGTGGAGCCGATCCAGAAGGTATGGTCTCAGCTCTCGAAAGTATGGCCGCAGAGCGGCGAAGTGAACTTGTTACTGAAATTCTCAGTGTGCAACACCGTACAACGAGTGAAATTACTAAAGTTCTTAACCAAATCCGTAGTGAAATACCGCGAAGTGAATACTCAAAGGCTGCAACCACCTCGCGTTCCGGCGGAGCAATTCGCATTGAAAACTATGGCTCTGCAATAGATGAAGCTACTTCGGTTGCACTCTGGTTCCAAGAGTTGCATGTGATCGAAGGTGTGAGTTATCGCGATATGGCTGTGGTTACTAGAAATAGCAATACTGAACTCTTTCGAATCGCCTTCTCGGCCTTAGGTATTCCTATTACACACACACCAGATCTTTCATTAGCTGAGCGAAATGCAGTGTGGCCCATCTTTACGCTTATCTCCCTGGCAGATGCCTCACTCAAGCCACAGTTCGATGCGCACCAACATGACGCAGAGATCGAAGAACTCATGCTCTCTATCTACGGAGAAGCAGATATGTTTGACATTAAGCGACTCAATGAGCTTCGCTTTCGCTCAGGATCAAGCGAAACCTCACTCTATGAACTTCTCAATGAGCGAAACGATCTGCCCACAACGCGTATTTCGAAGTACATCGAAGGAGTGCGCAAAATTCTCTCGAAGTCGGGTGGTCGCACCGATGAGATCCTCTGGAAGGTATGGCAACTCCTCTCAAGTGCCGGTGAACCCGCCGCCATGTGGCAGAGCGTGGCGCTCTCCGGTGGTCGTAAAGGCGAGGCTGCGCACGAAAATCTAGATTCACTGATTGAGCTAGTACAAAACGCATCACGCTACACAGAGCGCAAACCCCGGTCGCGTGTCATGGAATTTGTGCACGAGATGCAAAGCCAAGAGTTTGATGCAGATGTCATCAGACCAAGACGTATTGAGCGAGAACGCGTGGCAATATCTAGCGTTCATCGAGCACGTGGCAGGCAGTGGCGGGTGGTCGCTATCCCATCGCTCAATGGTGGCGCATGGCCCAATCTCACACCTCGCGGTTCGCTCCTTGGCAGCGAAGAGTTTGTGGAACTTCAAGGGAGGAGTGATGACACTGGAAGCGCAGAAATCCTCAAACTCAATGCCAGCAGCGCACTCTTGATCGACGAACGCCGACTCTTACATTCTGCCGTGGGTCGTTCCGGGGAGTACCTCATGATTTCAGCAGTCACCGGCGAAGATTCCAGACCATCGCGTTTCTTTCGCGACATCGGTCAGGAGTTGGCACCAGATTCAGCAGGTGTCAGCAAGGTTTCGGATCGGCTCTCTCCTGAGTCCTTCATCTCTGCACTTCGCCATAGAGCCACAGGAGAAGGTGGGGGCATGATTGCTCCTGCAGAGACCACGCCAGAACGCGCTGCTCAGATTCTTGGTTTTTTGGCGAATGCAGATGTTGCGGGCGCCGATGTTTCGAATTGGTACGGATACCGCCCGCTCTCTGATGATCGCCCAGTGGCTGTTGAAGACGAAGAGATTCGGCTCTCTCCGAGCAACATCGATGCATTCGAAAACTGCCAACTACGTTGGCTTCTCACGCAAAATGGTGGCCAACGTGGTGATAGCAAAGAGCAAGCACTCGGCATACTCATTCATCAGGTAGCTGAAGGTTTGATCCAACCAGATATATCCGCGAGTGACTTAAAGGCGAAATTTGATAGCGGGTTGTTGGCTATCGATCTTGGTAAAGGTTGGGTTCGTGCCTCTTATGAAAAGAGCGCGAATCGAATGTTTGAAAACTTGCTCTCCTGGCATGCAGTAAATAATCGCACCTTGCTTTCAGTTGAATCTCAGATAGATATGCATATTGGCCGAGTCCATCTCACCGGAAAGATTGATCGGCTTGAGAGCGATGAAAATGGTAAGACCATCGTGGTCGACTTAAAGAGTGCGAAGACCGCGATCTCTAAGGCAGATGCGCAAGCTACTCATCAACTCAGCGCATATCAGCTTGCAGTGGCTGAAGATGGCGTACGAGATCTTGAACTTGCGCCACCTGCAGGCGGAGAGTTGGTCTATCTCGGTGGAGAGAAATTATCCTCGCGAGTGCAGAGTGAGCTTGGAATTGACGAAGTAAAGCAAGCGCTAGGCGAGATCGCACTCAAGATGTCTGGCGCATTCTTTGAGGCCCAGAAGTCAAAAGAGTGCCGGATTTGCCCAGTGAAGTCCTCCTGTCCTCGAATGGCAGCAGGCTCCCAAGTAGTTGATCTCGGATGAAGCATAATTACGCGTCGCAAGAGTTTGCGGCATCACTTGGAATTCAAATACCAAGTGATGAACAAGCATTAGTCATCGAAGCTCCGCTCTCGCCAGGTGTAGTCATTGCAGGCGCTGGCTCGGGTAAGACAGAAACTATGAGTGCGCGCGTCCTCTGGTTAGTGCATACCGGGCAAGTACTACCGGCTCATATATTGGGTCTCACTTTCTCTAAGAAGGCAGCTGCAGAACTCGGCGAGCGTATTGAAAAGCGGCTGCTCACACTCAGCGCAAAATCACCGGAGTTAGATGGCCTTCCGTTCACTGGTGACCCGAGCGAAGTCACTACGAGTACCTATCACTCCTATGCTGGCCGACTGGTGGGTGAATATGGACTAAGGATGGGCATTGACTCCTCCGGTGATGTCGTAGGAGATTCACGCATTTGGCAGCTTGCCCATCGCTTAATCATGAATTACGACGGTGATATGTCTGCCCTCTCACTTGCTCCAGACACCGTGATCGAACGAGTTTTAGATCTTGGCAGCGAGATGTTGGAGCACCAAAGCAGCGCCGACGAGGTACGGGCGCTCTCGGAAAACCTGGCTACCACCCTGCTCTCCCTACCAGATGGCAAATTCAAGTACGGGACTGACACAGTCAACAAAATTGCAAGTGCTCAACAAGCTCGACTAACACTCTTGCCACTAGTTGAAGCACTTGAGCAGGAGAAGGCGCAGCGTCATCTCTACTCCTTTAATGACATCATGGGCATAGCTGCAAAACTCGCTCTCGCTATTCCCGAAATTGGTGTGAGCGAACGGAAAAAATTTAAAGTTGTGCTGCTCGACGAGTATCAAGATACGAGTCCTGCGCAATTGACCATGCTGAAGGCGCTCTTTGCCCATGACGATCACGCCGTAATGGCGGTAGGAGATCCTCACCAATCAATCTATGCGTGGAGAGGAGCGGCCGCACACACGATCGAAGGATTTCCTCATGACTTTGCACTTGCAAATGGCGCGCCCGCTGCCAATTATCAGATGCGCACGAGCTGGCGTAGCGATCGACTCATCATCGACCTTGCAAATCTGGTCACCGAGAAGCATTTGAAAGCTCGAGATGTCGCACCGCTGACGGCGCGCACCGAGTCTGGCCTTGGGGAAATCTCTGCACGCTTCTTTACTGATCCAGAGAGTGAGGCGGAGAGCATCGCCGATGAGCTGGCTCTCCAATGGAGCAAGAGTGATCGCCCCACGGTTGCGATTTTGGTACGCCAACGTTCACAAATCGAATTTCATGAGAAGGCACTTCGCCGCCGCGGGCTCCCCGTCTTGGTCAGTGGAATCGGTGGCCTGCTCTCAGAACCGGAAGTGGCAGATATTCGCGCCACTCTCGACGTGTTAGTCAATATCGAAGCTGGGGATTCACTCATGCGCCTGCTGACGAGCCCTCGTTGGAATTTTGTGCCGCGCGATTTGGTAACTCTTGGTCGTTATCTCTCACGTAAGAAAAGAAGTCAGAGTGAGTACGACATTAATCTGCTAGATACTCTCGACGAATTAGAAGATGTGGTGGGACTTTCTGATCGATCCCGTGAGCGTCTGACTGAATTTAATCAGGAGTTGCGATCGTTACGACGAGAGACTCATCTCGCGCTCCCTGAAATGATTCTTACAATATTTCAAACTCTCAATTTGGGTATCGAGCTCTCACTCTATTCGCCCTCAAGTAATCGTTTGCGCAATGTTATGCGTCTCATCGAAGAGGCGATGGCCTTCAATTCCACGGCGCAGGGGTCATCTGGGCCGCAAAATATTCGAAACTTTCTCGCTTACCTCTTGGTAGCGGAGCGCAAAGAGCGAGGGCTCTCATTAGGTGGGAACGAAATAAGTACTGAGGCTATTCAAATCATGACAGTGCACGGTTCGAAAGGTTTGGAGTGGGATGTAGTGGCGGTGCCGGGGCTCTGCACCGACGTTTTCCCCTCAAAGGATCGTGGCGGCTTTAACTGGCAGACCACAATGGATGTTATTCCTTTCCCGCTCCGCGGCGATCTGCAGGCGCTGCCTCTCTCTCCTGATTATCGCAATTGTGTGAATAGGGATGAAACTAAAGCAATACTTGGAAGTTTTAGCGATGAATGTAAGGCGCACGTCGAATCGGAAGAGTATCGCCTTGGTTACGTGGCTTTTACACGAGCAAAGCATGTACTGCTTGCAAGCGGGTATAGCGATCCGGCACTTCAGAAAGGAAAGGAGCCTTCACCGCTGCTACATCTAGCAGCGAGTTTTGCCGAGAGTGCCCATCTAGATCCCGAAGGTCCCTTCATCTCCGGCGATGATGCGGCTGCCGGATGGCCAAGGGAGCCGAGGGTGCTCACTCCCGATGTGATGGAAGCTTTCAACCTCGGCAAACGACGTACTCTTGATGAAATTGGCAGCGCACTGCCGGAGATGCTTCCCTCTATTAAGTTTGCGTTGGCTGCTCACCGAAGCGCTGAAGAAGTTATTCATCTTCCTCAGCAATACTCTGTTTCTGCCCTCGTTGCGATGGCCACTGATCCAGAGAAGATGGCTCGGGCACTTCGTCGTCCTATGCCTAATGCGCCCACTTTCGAATCGCGACGGGGCACGGAGTTCCATCTTTGGGTCGAGACCCATTTGAAACGCCCAGCCCTCCTAGACCTTGATGACGTCGAAGTGGATTCTGAAGACGAGCTCTCTGAGATGCCACTTGATGAAATGCAAATCAAATGGATGGCGAGCGAGTGGTCTGATAAGGAAATCTACGATGTCGAAGTGCCATTTGATTTAGATATCGATGGCATCACTATCTCTGGGCGGATCGATGCGATATATCGCGAAGGAAATAGTTGGAGCGTGGTCGATTGGAAGACAGGGGGCGTTAAGAGCGGCGAAGATCTGGCTGCTGCCGCGGTGCAATTGGCGGTTTACCGGCTGGCATTTGCCAAACTAGAAGGCATTCCGGTGGCCGATGTAAGCGGAGCATTCCATTACGTTCCCAGCAACACCACCATACGTC
>WLIL01000087.1 GCA_009702245.1 Actinomycetota bacterium | reverse complement strand
TGGATGTGAAAGCTCTTGGCGGAATCCATCGAGTTGATCTTCGCTGAGTCGGCCTTCAAGAAATGCGCGGGCATACATGCCGGGGCTTGCATGACCTTGATAGAAGATTTGGTCGCCGCCGCCAGGATGATCCTTGCCGCGGAAGAAGTGATTGAAACCCACTTCGTAGAGTGATGCTGAAGATGCATACGAGCTGATGTGTCCGCCTACACCGACGCCCGGACGTTGTGCTCTGTGTACGAGCATGGCAGCGTTCCATCGCATGAAGGAGCGAATACGGCGTTCCATTGCTTCATCGCCCGGGAAATCGGGTTCGCGCTCAGGCGGAATGGTGTTGATGTAATCGCTATTGCGAAGGCTTGGGACGCCGACTGATTTCTCTGCCGCGCGTTGCAGGAGCGAGAGCATTACATAACGAGCACGTGTGGGCCCAGCATTTTCAAGGAGTGCATCAAAGGAGGCTCGCCACTCGGCGCTCTCTTCTGGATCAGTATCGACCAACTGGCTCGGCATGCCGCCAGTGATCAGCGGATCTTGGTCTGGTCCAGAGAGTTCAAATTCAACAGCCACAGTTTTGGCGCCCTTCGGGTGAGATGGGGTCTGCCCAGCCCTTGGCGGGACCGGCGAGCGATCCAGGATCCCGGGTCACGGGAGTCTTTCGCACTCGATGCCTATCTTCCCCTAGCCAGGGTCGATTCGTCACATTAGGTGCCTTCGGCTGATGAATTCCTGGATTAATCCCAGGCTCAGATTGATTTTTACCCAGGAGGACTTGCGAAAAGCCCCAGATCTGGGTGGAGTACTCTCCAGAGGTATCGAAAACCGAAATCCAGAGTTCTAAATGAGGAGGGGATTGTGTGAGTACGGCCGCGGGCTCCGCGGGAGTAGCGAGTCGCCTTGGTGTCCTTTCCGGTGCACTCGTCATGGAAATGGGCTTTGGCCCTGATGTCGATATGGCCCTTCGCGAAGAGATTACTGCGCTCGCAGGATCTGACTTCCTCAGTGTTGAAACCGAAGAAGTTGTTGATGTTGCCCTCATTTGGTTTCGTGAAGATGACGGAGACCTCGTTGATCTTCTAGTTGATGCACTTACCTTCTTAGCCGATGCAGGAGCTATCTGGGTGATCACTCCTAAGGCTGGGCGTCCGCAACATGTTGAGCCCAGCGACATTCAAGAAGCTGCGCCCACTGCGGGCCTTTCACAAACTTCATCTTTTGCAGTTGCAAAGGATTGGACAGCAACAAAGTTCACTGCACCAAAGGCGTCTCGCCGCTAATCGCTTAACCAATCGCGGCGCTCGCCGCACAAAGGAGAAACATGGCACTTTCAGTTGGCGACATCGCCCCAGATTTCACACTCAAAAATCAGCAGACCGAAGAGGTGACGCTCTCGTCTTTCCGTGGAAAGAAGAACGTGCTCATCACCTTCTATCCTTTCTCCTTCACTGGTACTTGCACTGGTGAGCTCTGTGGCCTTCGCGACGACCTCAGTTCTTTCCAAAATGAGAAGACTGAACTCCTTGCCATCTCATGCGACTCTCCTTACACACAGAAGGAATTTGCAGCCAAGGAAGGCTTCAACTTCTCTGTGCTCTCAGACTTCTGGCCACATGGCGCCGCGTCAAAGGCATTCGGAACTTTCATCGAAGAGAAGGGCTTCGCTAACCGTGGATCCTTCATCATCGACAAGGAAGGCGTAGTCCGTTTTGCCCTTTACAGCGGTATGGACGCGCGAAATAACGAGGATTACAAGAAGGCGCTAGCTGCCCTCTAGTATGTTCCGGTCGCACCCACTTCGGTGGGCGCGATTAGGGTGCTTAGCTCAGCGGTAGAGCGCCTCGCTTACACCGAGGATGTCGGGGGTTCGAAACCCTCAGCGCCCACCACGCAGATCGCCACTTTAATAAGTGAGTGGCGCGTTTGGATCACTCTTCTGATGAGTGCGAATTACTTGTTCAGTGCACTCTGCTAAGTCGGCAAGTAGTTTCGCTTTAGAGAGTTCATGTGGCAACGAGATTCCCATCATCATTCCGCGTGGTTGATATGAGCGGCCGAGGTACCAATCTCTTTTAGCCATCTCATCGTAGATCGCCAGGCCATCAACGTTCTCCTGGTCTGACGGACCAAAACTAATGATGAGGGAATGTGGCGTGCTGTTAATGGTGAGTCCTGGAATTGCGTTAATGCCTGCCATAATTTCATCACGTAGGTTCATGAGGCGCTTATTCAACGCTAGATACCCGTCATGACCAAGATAGTTCATCACGGCGTATGAGCTTGCGATCGATCCGCCAGGACGAGTGCTCGCCACGTTGGGGTTTGAAAATTGACCAAGGGGCCAGTCATAGAAATTGAAAGGTTGAAAAGAGGCGAGTTCGGCGTTTGCATAGAGAACGAGCGATGAACCTTTGGCGCCAAAGCCGTACTTGTGCATATCGGCGGAGATCGAGCTCACTCCTGGAAGTGAGAAATCAAAGTCGGGAACTTCGTAGCCAAGTTCGCGCGCGAAGGGAGCTTGTAGTCCAGCGATACACGCATCAACGTGGAGCCAAAGGTTCTTTCGTTGCGCAAGAGCGCTGAGATCGCTGACCGGATCGACTACGCCGTATGGGAAGCAGACCGCAGAGCCCACGAGTGCGATGGTGTTGGCGTTGATCGCGGCTTCCACGGCAGGAACATCTCCGCGCAGGTCTGTAGCAACTGGCACGCGCACAATGGTGAGTCCTAGATACTCTGCGGCTCGATTGAAGGTGGGATGACCAGAGAATGGAATCACTACTTCGGGTGAAGTAATTTCTGGTTTATGTTTACGCGCCCAATCGCGAGCGGCTTTCAGGGCGACGAAAATACTTTCACTTCCACCTGAGGTGATGTGCCCGACGGCCGTCTTTCCTTGCAAGAGTCCAGCGGCATAATCGATGACCGCGTCTTCCATGATCTTCAGGCTTTTAAAAGTTTTGCCCGCACCCCCACCGTTTTCTTGCATGTACATCGCGTAGCTCTCGCGCTGGACTTCAAAGATGTCATCGCCGCCGTACCAAACATGGAAGGCATGGCGGCCTTCCCGCCACTTCACATCGTTTGTGGAGAAGCCAGACATCTCGTCCTTGATCTCTGCCCAAGGACGGCCATGTTCCGGTAGCGCTGGTCTCATCTCTTCTCCTCGATAGGTTCACACCCAATCTAAGGGCATGGGTCAGCGGGTGGAAAGGATCCCAGCTGGTCTCGGGTGGCCTCTGGTGGGTGGGATCGAGCTCGTGGGCGCGGTAGCCTTAAGCCAATTCCATATCGGCCCCAGGAGGTCCTCGTGAAAGCTGCGCCAGCAGATCAAGCGAAGCTACTCGATATTGCGGGCCTTGATCAGACCCTCTCCCAGCTCGCACATAAGGCCAAGTCGTTGCCGGAGCACGAAGCGATCGCCAAGGCTGGGGTCCGACTTACAGAGCTCAACAATCTTATTGTGGCAATCACCACCGAGCAGAGCGATATCAAGAAGGAATTACTTCGCGCAGATGCCGATGTTGATCAGGTACGCACTCGCGTTGCTAAGGATCAAAGCCGACTAGATGCCGGTCAAGGAAGTCCGAAGGAGCTCGAAGCTTTCCAGCATGAGTTGGTCTCACTTGGGCGCCGCCAGAACGAGCTCGAAGAGATAGAACTTGAAATTATGGAGCGCATGGAGTCTGCTCAAGCACGTGAGAAAGAATTGCGTACTGAGCACGATGCGATTTCTGCTGACGTAGCTTCCATGGAATCAAAGCGCGACGGTGCGCTCGCAGCAATTTCCGGAGAAGAAATCGTCACACGCGAAATGCGCGGAATTCTTGCAAGTCAGATCGATGATGCTCTCCTTGCGCAGTACACAAAACTCAGCGAATCCATTGGAGCTCCTGGTGCCGCGGCACTCCACCAACGTCGTTGTCAGGGATGCCGACTAGAAATCAATGCGGTCGATATCGAGAAGTTCCGCGCCGCGGCTGCAGATGAAGTTTTGCGCTGTGAGGAGTGCCGCCGCATTCTCGTACGTACTTCAGATTCTGGGCTTTAATGGCGCGCTCTTTAGTAGTTACTGCAGACGGTGGCTCACGTGGTAACCCTGGCCCTGCCGGATTTGGCGCTGTAGTTATTGATGCGAAAACTGGCGAGGTGCTTAAAGAGGTAGCGGAGTCCATCGGTGTGGCCACTAACAACGTGGCCGAATACCGTGGATTAGTTGCCGGCCTTACCGCGGCACATGCAATTGATCCCGAAGCGCACATCGAAGTCCGGATGGATTCCAAACTTGTCGTGGAACAAATGTCGGGACGCTGGCAGATCAAACATCCCGATATGCGTGAACTCGCCAAACTCGCTCGCACGATTCACCCGTACGAATTGATTAAGTTCATTTGGATTCCGCGTGAACAGAATTCACATGCAGATCGCTTGGCTAACGAAGCTTTGGATGCTGCTGAGCAAGGCCAGGCCTGGCAGGGGAGTCCTAATGTGGATGTCCCGGCCGATGCTGCTCCGAAGAAGAATCAACTTGTGGGTCGCCTCACCAGCGGTGCACCGGTAACAACCTTGATTTTGATTCGCCATGGCGAAACTCATCTCACTCCCGAACGGCGTTTCTCAGGCAGTGGCGGCACCAACCCTGGTTTGAGTGAACATGGTGAGTGGCAAGCGGCACATATGGCGAAGGCCGTTTGCGTTCGGGAGATTGACGTTCTCTATACCTCGCCGCTTTTGCGTGCCAAGCAAACTGCTGCGCACATTGAACAGCACGCAAAGCTAAAGGCCATTGTGGAAGATGATTTTACGGAATTGAATTTTGGGGAGTGGGAAGGTCTTAGTTTTGCAGAGGTGAAAGAGCAAGATGGTGCACGCTTAGATCGCTGGCTCGCATCGACTTCGTTACCAACGCCAGGCGGAGAATCACATGATCAAGTTTCAGCGCGTGTTATTCCTGCGATGCATCGCGTAGCCAAGAAGCACGTGGGTAAGACCGTAGCGATTGTGGCGCACGTAACCCCCATTAAGCAGATGTTGCGCCAGACTTTGGGCGCTCCCATGGAAATCATTCACCGCTTTGATCTTCATCCGTGTGGGGTTTCTGTCGTGAGTATCTGGGAGGATGGCTTTGCGCTCGTACGAGCGATGAACGACACCTCCCACCTCGCAACTCACTCTGAGTGAGGTTTAGGTGTCTCCTCAGCGCACAATGCCACTGTAAGTTTTATCTCCCCTCTCCTAGTTGGAAAGAAGGGTATCTTTCCAACTAGGAGAGGGGAGAAGAGTGGATTCCAGCGTGAAATTTGTAGAATCTTTCATGGATGATGTGCAGCAAAATATGCGTCATGATCAGAGACCAGTTGCGGAGCACATCATCCATTACTATCAAATCGGCAAGGTTGTTGAAGATAACCCCGAACTTCCTTACGAGTTCATCAAGGAGATTCTTGAAAGTCTGCAGGAACGGTCAAATCTCTTGAAAAAGTAACTTTAAGTTCGCCGATGTTGACGAGGGTCTTCGTGTATTGCATTATTCGCAATGCCTCGAATTTCTATTGAGGAAATGGAGCACTTGGGGAACTGGTAAGCCTCATTATTTGAGTGCACCTTGGAGTTGCCGGCGAGTGCGGGTTCGAGAACTTCTCGAACCCGCACTTATGCACATGCCTTGTTGAATCCACAGCGAAAATTGTCAGCCCCTGGGTGTCTCTCATTTCGGTCAAGATTCGCTGGCGGGTTGTTGTGGTGTAAACGGCAGCATGACTTTCTTACCAATTAGTAGGTGCGGGTTCGAGCCCCGCCGGCAACTCGTATGACATTCTCTACCATGATCTCAATAGATCAATTAGCGAAGGATGATATTTAGACAGTGCGGTTTCTTCGGACTGCTTGGCACTTCATGTTCCACTTCAAACTTCTTGCTTAGAACTTTGGCAACTCCAGCGATACTTGTTGGCGCTTTCGATTGCAATAAGAGTTCTCGAGCCACTTCTCCGCGCGTTAACTTTGCCATATGCGAGATAACGCTTCTCTTCCCATTCTTCTCAAGGAAGACGTGCACCTGCGCAGTGTTGGCGGGATTTGGAACCCATGCGGTTGCATATGTTTGTGAACGCATATCGATAACGGGCGCGGAATCTAAACCGGCAAGCGCAATAGACAAATGCTTCTTCCAGAAGGCACTCAGGCCACCAACACGGGGGAGCGTCACATCCATGCTCAAGCGATAGGCAGGAATTGCATCCAATGGTCTTAGCGCACCGAAGAGTGCAGAGATCACCAACAGCTGATCCTCGGCTCGCTTGCGAACAGGGGTCGGTAGCGAACTCCAGCCGAGTGCTTCATAAAGGACCCCCGAGTAGACCTCAAGTGCCGGTGAACACGGTGCGGTCATGAGGCCGCTATCGACCTTGATCTCTCCGGCTAGTCCAGGAGTTAACCCCAAAGTGTCGCTTGCCTTCTTCTGCGGTCCTTGGGCTAGCTTCACCAATGACTCCAAGACCTCTGAGCGTGGCTTCGATAGTTCTGAAGCGCAGGTGAGCGTAGAGAGCGCGAGTTTCTTGCCCTTGGCAGGCGCACTCTTGCCCTCACTTGGTGGGAGAAGAATCAGCACAACACGAGAGGCTAGCGGGCGGGTAGGCTCACTGCTTGAAGAAGAGTCGTCTGGGTTACCGCGTCGGAGTTAGCTTGCTAATTGCGCCGAGGAAAGTCCGGACTCCACAGGGCAAGGTGGTGGGTAACGCCCACTCGGGGTGACCCGCAGGAAAGTGCAACAGAGAGTA
>WLIL01000086.1 GCA_009702245.1 Actinomycetota bacterium | reverse complement strand
TCGCAACAGCCTCTAAAGAGGCCAGGGAGACATCCGCCGCTGCTGGATAGCCAAAGTGAACATCCTGGAAAGTGATGCGGGGTGGTGCTTTTCGAATCGGAGTTGCTCCGGGCTGATCCTTGATGCTCGGTTCCAAATCGAGCACTTCAAAGACTCGCTCAAACGAAACAAGCGCAGTCATGACATCTACCCGAACGCTCGATAGAGCGGTTAAAGGTCCGTAAAGCCTCGTCAAAAGGGTCGTGAGAGCCAGCAAGGTCCCAAGTGAAAGGGATCCATCAATGCTCAGATGACCGCCGATGCCGTAAACCATGGCTGTTGCTACGGAGGCGATGAGCGTAAGTGACGTGAAGAAGAGACGATTGAAAAGAGCGATTTGAATCCCGTTGTCCGCCACTCGCCTTGCTTTAGCCGCAAAATACTCTGACTCGACTCTCGGTCTGCCAAAAAGAGCAACTAAAAGCGCTCCTGAAACATTGAAGCGCTCCGTCATGGTCGATGACATTTCAGCATTCAACTGCATCGTCGAACGCGTCATCCGCTGAAGCTTCCTACCTACCCACTTCGTCGGAAGAAGAAATATGGGAACAAGCACGAGCGCTGCCAAAGTAATTTGCCAAGAAAGATAAAACATAGTGGCGGCAACAAGGACGAGACTCACCACGTTGCTCACCAGCCCGGAAAGAGTCGAGGTGAATGCTTGTTGAGCTCCGATCACATCAGAATTAAGCCTCGAAATAAGGGCTCCGGTTTGGGTACGTACAAAGAATGCGATGGGTTGTCGTTGAACGTGAGTAAAAACTTTGACTCGGAGATCGTATATAAGCCCTTCACCTATTCTTGCTGAGTACCAACGTCCGAAAAGCGTGAGGCCAGCATCAAATATTGCAAGCCCACCGACCAAGAGGGCTAGGGAAGTTACAAGATGCGAGTTTTGTTTTAAAACCCCCTTGTCGATCAACTCACGTAGCACCAGCGGCGTGATGATGATGAGAATTGACTCAATCACCACGGTGCTGAGGTAAATCGCCATCGAGCTACGATATGGCGTAGCGAAACTCCCAATCCGCTTAAGTGTTCCTTTAGTGAGCTTCTTATCCTTCACCGAGCTGTCCTGCGTAAGAGCTCGGTAGCTCATCCACATTGAATGATTAGTCACCGAGCATTCCCCGAAGCAGGGCTGTCTGTTCTCGGCGTTCTGCCACAAATTGTTTATCGCGAGTACGCACCTGGTTAAAAAGACGTTTCACAGCCCGCAGCGCCGGTTCCTGCATCCCCATCAAGCTCTCCACGTATGAATCAACCGCCGTAGCGAGATCTTCTGCTGGAACGGAGTGCAGCGCTATGCCCATCTGGACAGCTTCTGTTGCCTCCACTAATCGACCTGTCGCGCAAATATCTAGGGCTCGTGAATACCCCACAAGTTGCATCAACGAGTATGTGCCGGTGAGATCCGACACCAAACCGAGAGAAATTTCCTTCATGGCAAAGGTAGCGTTGTCAGCGATAATTCGTTGGTCACATGCAAGCGCTAACTGAAATCCGGCACCAATCGCGTGACCCTGGACTTGTGCAATCGTGATGGCATCGCACTCTTGCCACCAGCGAAAAGCTTCCTGGAAAACAGCAATGCGATCTTGCATCTCTTCGTTTGTGCCTTGAAGCATCTTCTGAAGATTGGGATTGGCCTCCCCCGTGAACACTCTCTTGTCGAGGCCAGCAGAGAAGGACTCCCCCTCAGCGCTCAACACCACTACGCGGGTCCGCGGATCTAGATCGCGACCGATACGGGCTAGTTCAATCCATGTCTCTTCAGTCTGCGCATTCCGGCGCTCAGGGGCGCTCAGGATCACGTCCACCCTGGCTCCACTGCGTTCTACTTTGATCATGAGGTCATGCTAGAGCAATGAGATCGAGATAGTCGGGTCGCCAGAGATCCTCTACACCATCAGGAAGAAGAAGAACGCGCTCAGGGTTGAGGGCCTCCACGGCACCGTCATCGTGTGTGACAAGTACGACAGCGCCCTCATACCTGCCAAGTGCTTCAAGAATCTCTGCTCTGCTTGCGGGATCGAGGTTGTTCGTAGGTTCATCCAGTAGGAGCACGTTTGCACCAGAGACCACCAGGCAAGCAAGCGCCAGTCGAGTCTTCTCACCACCAGAAAGCACTCCAGCAGGTTTGAAAACGTCGTCGCCTATGAAGAGAAATGAACCGAGGAGTGAGCGCACTTGGGATTCGGCAAGGTCTGGCGACGCTGATTGCATATTTTCTAGCACGGTACGTGTGACATCTAACGTTTCGTGCTCTTGAGCGTAATAGCCGAGGCGCGCACCATGCCCCAACTCCACCTCACCCGTATCTCCAGGCTCTATCCCCGAAAGCAACCTTAATAACGTGGTCTTTCCGGCTCCATTTAAGCCAAGGATCACCACTCGCGACCCTCGGTCGATCGCCAGATCCACATCGGTAAAGATTTCGGAAGAACCGTAGCTCTTAGAGAGTCCGTGTGCCATGAGAGGCGTCTTGCCACATTTCACTGGATCGGGGAAACGAATGCGCGCTACCTTTTCGCGACCGCCGCCTTCCACAATCGAATCTAAGATTCGAGCCGCCCGCTTATCCATGCTTTGTGCTGCTCGTGCCTTGGTCGCCTTGTACCTCATCCGATCAGCTTGCGCCTTTAATGCGCCTGCTTGCTTCTCGGCACTTGCCTGTTCACGTTTGCGACGGCGCTCGTCGATTTCGCGTTGCTGCAAGTATGCAGTCCAACCAAGGTTATAAATATCAACAGTTGAGCGGTTGGCGTCGAGGTAGAAGATCTTGTTGGCACACTTGTCGAGAAGCGCCGCATCGTGACTGATGACGATTAACCCGCCCTTGTAAGCAGCAAGAAATTCTTTGAGCCAAGCGATGGAATCTGCATCGAGGTGGTTCGTAGGTTCATCCAATAGCAATGTACTGGAACCTTGAAAGAGAATTCGAGCAAGCTCGACGCGACGTCGCTGGCCACCTGAGAGTGTCTCAAGAGGTTGGTCAAGGACTTTTGTGGCTAGCCCCAGGCTCAAGGCAATGGATCCAGCTTCACTTTCTGCGGAGTAGCCTCCTTCGCGGTGGAAAGCTTCATCAAGAGCGGTCCACCGACGGCCAGCTTTCTCCGCCACATCTTTATCTGGAGAAGCCATCCGCTCCTCTGCAAGACGCAAATCAGCAATGATTTGATCGAGCCCCCGGGCCGAGAGAATTCGATCCTTTGCAAGCACATGCAAATCTCCCGTGCGAGGATCCTGTGGTAAATATCCCACGTGGCCACTCCGGGTTACCTCACCTGAAGTGGGTAGACCTTCACCTGCGAGAATTTTTGTTAACGTTGTTTTGCCTGCGCCATTTCTGCCCACTAACCCAATACGATCTCCTGGGTTGACAGTGAAAGAACATGGCGCCAGAAGTAGTCGAGCGCCGAGCCGAATTTCAACTTCGCGTGCGGTAATCAGACCGTGAACCCCAAAGCGCGCAATTGTTCACGGCCAGAATCCGTGATCTTGTCGGGGCCCCACGGTGGCATCCAAACCCAGTTGATTCGCACATCAGAAACCAAACCAGCGAGGGCGGCACGAGTCTGATCCTCAATGACATCAGTTAACGGGCAAGCCGCAGAAGTCAGTGTCATATCTAATGTGGCAATCTCGTGGTCGTCGACGTGCACACCATAAACAAGACCTAGATCAACTACATTGATACCCAGTTCAGGATCGACAACATCTTTCATTGCCTCTTCTACGTCGGCTACCTTGGCTTCGTTACTCATTAAGCTCCCCCGACTCTCGTGATATTGCATCCTTTAACGCCATCCATCCAAGCAAGGCACACTTTACTCGAGCGGGGTAAAGAGCCACGCCGGCAAAGGCAAGGCCATCCTCCAAAACCTCGTCTGCTTCGGTCGTAACGCCCTTGCTCTGCATCAGGGAAAGAAATTGGGCAGTTAAGTCTAAGGAGTGTTGCAAGGTAGCTCCCTGCGTGAGCCCCGCCATGACAGATGTTGACGCCTGAGAAATTGAACAACCCAAACCATCCCACGTGACCGAAACGACTACTCCATCGATGACCTGAGCACGCAACGTTACTTCGTCTCCACAAGTGGGATTGACATGATGCACCTCAACCGCTCCGTTATCTAACGGTGCCAATTTCTTCTGTTGCGGGTGCTTGTAATGATCCAAAATAATCTCTTGATACATCTTCTCTAAATTCATGGTGCTGACCCAAAGAACTTCTGCGCTCTTTCAACCCCAGCAATGAGAGCACGGACATCGTCTTCCGTGTTATACAAATAAAAGGTTGCTCGAGTGGTGGCCGCGACCCCAAAACGCCGCATGAGAGGCCAGGCACAATGATGACCAACCCTCACAGCAACTCCGTCATCATCAAGAACTTGTCCGACGTCGTGGGGATGAATTCCGTCGACCAGAAAGGAAAGTGCACCACCGCGCGGACCTGCCGGGCCAAGAATGCGCACGCCCGGCAACGCCTCTAGTCCTGAAATAGCTTTCGTGACGAGATCAAGCTCGTGCTCTGCGATCGCATCCATACCCACGGCAGTCAGGTAATTGACGGCAGCTGCAAGCCCCACAGCTTGGGCCATATTGGGGACGCCTGCCTCGAAGCGTTTGGGTGGCAAGGAATATGTAGCACTTTCGAGCGTGACAATTTCGATCATTGATCCGCCAGTCAAGAAAGGTGGCATAGATTCAAGAAGATCGAAACGCCCCCAGAGCACCCCTACCCCAGTTGGGCCAAGCATCTTATGCCCAGAGAAAGTCATGAGGTCTACACCAAGAGCAACCACATCAATAGCCTCGTGTGGAACCGATTGACACGCGTCGAGAACTACAACGGCGCCCACAGAGTGAGCCAAATCTGCCAAAAAGCGAACTGGATTTGTGGTTCCTAGAACATTTGATGCATGAGTAAACGAGAGGATGCGAGTGCGCTCGCCAATTAATGTATCGATGTTCGTGAGATCTAGGAGACCTTCATCAGTGACTGGAATGAAACGCAGGATTGCACCAGTACGTTTAGCCATTTCTTGCCATGGGATGAGATTGGCGTGATGCTCCATCTCAGTGAGCAAGACTTCATCGCCAGGAATCCACTGTATCGGCGAGTCAGCAGAGGAGAGTGAATAGGCGACGAGATTTATTGACTCAGTTGCACTCTTCGTGAAAACCACCTCACGTGAGTTCGCTCCAATGAAACGTGCAACCACTTCTCGAGCACCTTCGAAGGCCTCGGTCGCCTCTTCGGCTAACTGGTGAGCGCCTCTATGGGCGGCCGCATTGCGATTCTCATAGAAGTCACGCTCGGCATCAAGCACCACCCGTGGTTTTTGGCTTGTGGCACCAGAATCCAAATAGACCAAACGTTTACCGCCCCGGACGGTGCGCTCAAGAAGCGGAAAATCCTTTTTCAGGATTTCCGCATTGAGCTTCGGTTCGGGCATGGGTCTACTTGGTCGCGTATTCTGCGTAGCCTTGAGCTTCGAGGCGATCGGCTAATTCCGAACCGCCTTGTTCGACGATGCGTCCGGCAGAAAATACGTGCACAAAATCCGGTTTGATGTGACGCAGAATGCGTGTGTAGTGAGTAATGAGAAGCACTCCAAGATCGCCATTGGCAGCGATCCGATTCACACCTTCCGAAACGACACGTAATGCATCCACATCGAGCCCTGAGTCCGTCTCATCCAAAATCGCCATTTTTGGCTTCAGTAATTCCATCTGCAAGATCTCGTGACGCTTCTTCTCTCCGCCAGAGAATCCCTCGTTAACGTTTCTCTCCGAGAAAGCTGGATCCATCGAGAGTGCCGTCATAGCTGCCTTGACTTCGCCGACCCACGTGCGCAACTTTGGCGCTTCGCCTCGGATAGCAGTGGCCGCTGTGCGTAAGAAGTTAGAAACACTCACGCCCGGAACCTCAACTGGATACTGCATCGCCAAGAAGAGCCCGGCACGAGCACGCTGATCTACGGTCATCTCAAGAACATCAAGTCCATCGAGATGAACGGAGCCCGAAGTGACTTGATACTTAGGGTGGCCTGCAATCGAGTACGCCAAAGTGCTCTTGCCAGAGCCATTTGGTCCCATGATGGCGTGGATCTCACCGGAGTTCACCGTGAGGTCTACACCTTTAAGAATTTCCTTGGGGCCGTCTTCAGTCTCGACGCTTACGTGAAGGTCGCGGATAACTAATGTACTCATATTCACTTCCGGTTTTCTGGGAGAGAGATTGTGACGGTGTCGCCGTCACGCGAGGTTACATATACAGGAATTGCAGTGGTTGCTGGAAATGACTCCGGCTCCCCTGTACGCAGATCGAAACGTGAGCCATGAAGCCAACATTCAACAAAGTGATCTTCTACTTCACCTTCAGAGAGCGACACATCTGCATGTGAGCAGAGATCTCCCACAGCAAAAACCTCTTCGCCCACCCTTGCGAGGCAAACATCTTGACCGTCAAGGTTGACCTTCGTCGGTCGACCAGGAACCAGCGACGCAAAGGAGACTTCAAGCATTAGACGCCTCTAGCGCGTCGTCGATTACACCCAGAAGGCGCTCTTCAAGATCGGCGATGCCGATCTTGGTAATGAGTTCAGCAAAGAACCCACGTACGACAAGCTTTCGTGCTTCATGCTCTGGTATCCCTCGCGATTGGAGGTAAAAGAGTTGCTCATCATCAAAACGTCCAGTGGCGCTCGCGTGCCCGGCACCAACAATTTCTCCAGTCTCGATCTCCAGATTGGGTACTGAATCTGCTCTGGCGTGATCGCTGAGAACGAGATTTCGATTGAGCTCGTACGTGTCTGTACCTTCAGCCACCGCACGAATTGCTACGTCACCAATCCATACAGTGTGAGCACCTTCACCATCAAGGGCACCCTTGTAAGTCACTCGCGACTTGCAGTGCGAAACATCGTGCTCCACATGTAGACGGTGCTCAAGGTGCTGGCCAGTGTTTGCG
>WLIL01000085.1 GCA_009702245.1 Actinomycetota bacterium | reverse complement strand
CGATGTACCGGCGCTCGAGTAAATGGACGCCTCGTACCGCTCGATTCACGACTGCAAATCGGAGATGTGATCGAAGTTTTCACTAATAAATCCGAGAACGCTGCTCCGAGTCAGGATTGGTTGGCATTTGTTCGTAGCCCGCGCGCACGCAACAAGATCAAGGCATGGTTTACAAAAGAGCGACGCGAAGAGGCGATTGACTCTGGTAGAGACCAAATCGCTCGCGCGATGCGCAAGCAAGGATTGCCTCTGAAGAAATTGCTTTCGGGGGAGTCACTTCTCGCACTTGCACATGATTTGAGATACACAGACGTGGATGCGCTTTATGCGGCAGTGGGAGACGGCCACGTCTCCGCAGCCAGCATTATCAGCAAACTTACGGTGATAGCAGGAGCCGATGAAGTAGATGAAGCTCCAGAAACAGTTGTCTCAGCCCCACGCCGGTCGCGAAGAGTAGGAGATCCTGGCGTTTCGGTGAAGGGAAGCGAAGATATTTGGATCAAGCTCGCTAAGTGCTGCACCCCAGTTCCAGGTGACGATATCGAGGGCTTTGTTACCAGGGCTAGTGGCGTCTCTGTCCATCGGAGCGATTGCATCAACGGTAAAGCAATGCTGCAGCAGGAACCCGAAAGAAAAGTTGAGGTCGAATGGACGCCATCAAGCCTTTCGCTCTTCTTAGTCAATATTCAGGTGGAAGCGCTAGACAGAGCCCGACTACTTTCGGACGTGACTCGCACCCTCTCTGATCAGCACGTGAATATCTTGAGCGCTGCGGTTCACACATCGAAAGATCGTATTGCATTCTCTCGATTTACATTTGAGATGGCCGACGCCACTCACCTTGAGACTGTACTTAAGGCAGTGCGCAATATTTCAGGCGTTTACGACGTCTATCGCGTCACCAATATGTAGCGTTACTTATATTGCGCGAGCGATTTCTCTGCTTCGGCCAACCAAAGGCGACGCGCATCGGCAGCTTCCCGGGCATCCTTCTCCTTCTTGGCATCGCCAGCTGCTGCTGCCTTCGCCTCTTGCTTCACGTACCCTGCAACAGCTTCGGCGAGTTTGGCGACGCTTTCTTCGGCACGCTTACGAGCGATTGGATCTGACCGCTGGGCATCCTCTTGATCTGCCTCACGAATCGTCTTCTCAACTGCCCGCAAGCGACCATCAAACTTATCTTTTACGTTTCGGGGGAGTTGACCAGCTTTCTCCCACTTCTCCTGGACGGCGCGTAGTCCACGTTTGGCGTCAGAGAGTTTAGAGATGGGCAGGAGCGCTTCCGCCTCAATTAGGAGAGCTTCCTTGATAGCAAGGTTTGCGGTGAATGATTCTTCTCGCCTAGCAAAATCTGCTTCCTTGGCGGAAAAGAATGCGTCTTGCGCGGCTTTAAATCGCTTCCACAACTTGTCTTCGTCAGCCTTGCCTGCGCGCCCAGCGACCTTCCACGAGTCCATGAGAGTCTTGTATTTACGCGCAGTATTGACCCAGTCAGTAGAAGTAGCCAATTTCTCAGCTTCAGTAATGAGACTCTCTTTGGCACCTACAAATTCGCTCCGTTGCTTGTCTAGCGTGGCGAAGTGGGTGCGACGGCGCTTGTCGAATGCGTTACGAGCGGTCGAGAAACGCTTCCACAGCGCTTCATCCGTTGCCTTATCGAGTCGGGTGGCTTGCTTCCATTCATCAAGTAAGACCTTGAGGCGATCGCCAACAACTTTCCACGCATCGGTGGCGCAAATTTCTTCGGCTTCAACGACCAACTTCTCTTTGAGGACTTTCGCCTCTGCGCGTGCGGCTTGCTTAGCTTCCGCGGCAGCGGCCTTGCGAACGACTTCTTCTTCTCGTCGTATGGCAGCGAGAGGAGAGATATTCTCAACAGCGATCTTGAGAGCGGCGAGATTTCCGACTGCGTTGATACTTTCAACTTGTTGGCGTAAGCGCTTGATGGCTTCTTCGCCATCTTCGGCAAGCATGGCACCGTTACGCAAGCGATCTGCTGTTAGGGCGACTTCGGCGGCGAGTGTTTCAAATTTGCGGACGAAGTAAGCAAGTGCTTCTTCATTGCTCTTGCCTGGGTATGAACCGACGGCTCGTTCGCCAGATTCGGTGCTCACATACACAGTGCCGTCTTCACCCACACGACCGAATGAGGATGGATCTCCAACGAGGGCTGCTGCCGCTGATTGTGGGACTGGGGCGGGGGTTACTTGATCAGTCATGACAGGTCCTTCGTTGCGCTAGATAGCTGACGGGTCGGCAGGTGGATGGATGGACTATCGAATTCTTACAGATGAGAGAGTAACGGTCTTTTTAGGTGCTCCGTCACTCTGCCCATTATCTGTTCCTTCGGCAGCAATGGCATCGAGTACATCAAGACCGGATATGACCTTGCCAAAGGGTGTGTAATTTGGTGAAAACTGGGAATCCTTGAAGACGAAGAAAAATTGGCTGCCGTTTGTGCCAGCCCCAGCATTGGCCATAGCCAAGGTGCCTCGAGGGTAGGTCGCTCCGGCGAGATTCTCGTCCGCAAAGGCGTATCCGGGGCCGCCAGAACCGGTGGCTGAGGGGTCTCCGCATTGGAGGGCGGTGAATCCAGGTGCGTTGAGGAGGCGGTGGCACTTGGTGGCGTCAAAGTAGTTCTTGCTCGCAAGGAAGGAGAAGGAATTGACGGTGCACGGTGCCGACGCATTGAGCTGGGCGACGATCGTGCCGCGGTTAGTGACCACGGTCGCGGTCTTGGTACCTGGGATGGCCTTTACTGGCGGCAGGCCAGTGAACTTCTCGTTGCCTCCGGTAGAGCGCGTGTAGGTGCAATTCACGCTGGAAATGTTGGTGGTTGCGGCGCTGGACGTGGCTGTGGGGGTACTCGAGGCCGATGGTGAGGCGCTCGGTGCATTGGTCGCGGGTGTTGCATCAGTGGCAGGGGCGTTTGTAGCCGTGCCGCTCTCTGGGCTAGCCGGGGTTCCAGAAGGAGAGGCCGACGGAGCTGGGGTGTTGGAAGGTGAAGCGACGGGGGTGGCATTTTTGGTAAAGGCCCCTGACCCGACGAGTACAGCGGTGGTGCCGAGAAGGACCAGGACGAGCAAGGTGGCAATGACGCCGGGCGTAAACGCGCCCTTCTTCTTCTGCGCAGGGGCGACGCGAGGGGCGCGTGGACGACGGGTACTTCCACCTTTGCGCTGTACGGGGGCTGCCATAGCTCTCTCCTTCTACGATGCTTCTTCGTCTCTGGGTCTATCTCTGGGTCTATCTCTGGGTCTATCTCTGGGTAGATCTCGGGATCCGACAAGGAGTTTGCGGTACTTGCCGGGCGCGAGGCTCAGGGGAGAAAGTCTAGCGTCTCCGTTAGATAGCCTTGTCCTGTGCTAATCGAACAGGTAGTCGCCGAGCTTTACGCGACAAATTGCTGGATTTTGGCCCCTCGGGCCAATGGAGAGTGCGTGGTCTTTGATCCAGGTATTGCCAACCCTCATTTGGTGCGGGCAATCGAAGATGCACTTGATCGTCACCACCTCACTCCGGTTGCGATCATCGCAACCCACGGACACCTCGACCACACTTTTTCAATTCAGCCTCTAGCTGCGAAGTCTGGAATTCCGGCGTATATCCACTCCGCCGATCGAGAGTTACTGGCCCATCCAGAAAGAGCGCTCTCACCTGAGACGACTAGCCTCTTTGGACACCTATCTTTTAGTGAACCTGACGACGTTATAGAGCTACACGACGGAATGAAGGTTCATCTTGCGGGAATGGAGTTAGTTTTCGATCACTCTCCTGGCCACACCGAAGGCTCCGTGTGCATTCGCGAAGAGAGTGCGGGATTGCTCTTTTCTGGGGACGTGCTTTTCAACAACGGCATTGGTCGCACTGATCTACCCACAGGCTCGCCAGCAAAGATGCGCACCTCTCTCCTTAAGGTTTTTGAATTGGATGATGCGTATCGAGTCTTCCCGGGACATGGGCCCACGACCACAATTGGTGACGAACGATTACATAATGAGTATTTAGCGGCCGCTATTGAAGGACGGATCTGATGGCGCGTCCTTCTTTTCAAGCACCAAAAGGAGTGGCGGAGTACTTGCCGCCAGATTCGGCTGATTTCCTTGCAGTGAGAGATGGTCTCTCTGAGCCCGCAATTCGTGCTGGATATCTGTATGCGGAAGTTCCAATTTTTGAGGACACGACGCTCTTTACTCGAGGAGTAGGAGAATCCACCGATGTGGTCTCCAAGGAGATGTACACCTTCGACGATCGTGGTGGAAGATCGATATCTCTGCGTCCCGAAGGAACAGTGGGAGTAATACGGGCAACTATTGAACACGGATTGGATCGTGGTCAATTACCGGTCAAGCTCTGGTATGCCGGGCCATTTTTTCGTGCTGAACGTCCTCAGCAAGGTCGTTACCGGCAGTTTTTTCAAGTGGGAATCGAAGCAATTGGATCAGACGATCCCGCTCTTGATGCTGAAGTGATTTCAGTTGCCTACCGTGGCTACCAAGGGCTAGGACTTAAGCAATTTCGTCTGGATCTCACCTCACTTGGCGACAAGAATTGTCGACCGCAATACCGAGAACTTCTTGTTGCCTTCTTAGCAGATCTTCCACTCGATGAGCCCACGCGAAAGCGGGCGGCGCTTAACCCACTTCGCGTTCTGGATGACAAACGTCCCGAAATGAGCGAAATACTTAAAGATGCGCCGCTCATGAAGAATCATTTGTGCAAGGAGTGTGTCGATCACTTTGCCTCTGTATGTCAACATCTAGATGATCTGAAGATTGCGTACACGATCGCACCAAAGATGGTTCGTGGGCTTGATTACTACACTCGTACGACTTTTGAATTCGTACACCCTCTCTTGGGCGCCCAATCAGGTATTGGTGGAGGTGGAAGATACGACGGGCTTATGGCCGAACTCGGCGGACAAGATTTGAGTGGCATAGGTTTTGGTCTCGGCATCGATCGAACATTGCTCGCTATTCGCGCGGAACAAGGAACTTTAAATACAGCCCAGTTGGACCTTTTTATTGTACCCATGGGAAGTGAAGCTCGCCGCACGGCATTAATGATTGCTGATGCATTGCGTATTGCGGGGCTTCTAGTTGATCTCTCTTTCGGTGATCGTGGTCTCAAGGGCGCAATGAAAGCCGCCGACAAGTCCGGTTCGCAATTTTCATTAGTAATTGGAGAAAGTGAACTTGCTTCCGGCGCTCTCTCCCTCAAGGAGATGTCATCTGGTGAGCTAATTCCGGCTACGATAGAGAACCTTTCCGAACTACTTCTTGCGAGGCGAACTTGATACGCACCCACTCTGCCGGCACTCTTCGGGCAACTGATACGGACAGTGTAGTAATTCTCGCAGGTTGGGTCTCTCGACGCCGTGACCACGGCGGAGTGGCATTTATTGATCTTCGTGATTCATCAGGAGTCGTTCAAGTTGTTATTCATGAGACCGACCTCGTGCACGATTTGCGAGCCGAATGGTGTCTTAAAGTAGTCGGCAAAGTTGCCCTCCGCCCCGCGGGCAATGAAAACCCCGAGTTACCCACTGGAGCCATTGAAGTCTTGGTTACTGAGATTGAAGTCCTCAGTGAATCTGCCGCGCTTCCTTTCCCGATTGACGGAGGAGTCGCGGGCAATATCGGGGAAGAAGTCCGCTTGCGTTATCGCTACTTGGATCTTCGTCGAGAGGGTCCCGCAAAGGCGCTGCGCCTCCGTTCGAAAGTCACGCATGTGATTCGAGAGGTGATGGAGTCGCGCGATTTTCTAGAGATTGAAACGCCAAACCTCACTCGTTCAACTCCGGAAGGTGCTCGTGATTTTTTGGTGCCTGTCCGTTTGCAACCAGGTAGTTGGTATGCGCTTCCACAGTCGCCACAACTCTTCAAGCAGTTATTGATGGTCGCCGGCATGGAGCGGTATTACCAAATCGCTCGTTGCTTCCGTGACGAAGATTTCCGCGCAGATCGCCAGCCAGAGTTCACCCAACTCGACATTGAGATGAGCTTCATCAACCAAGACGACATCATAGAACTTGGCGAAGCGATAGTTTCGCGCGTCTGGAAAGAAGTTCTTGGTTACGAAATAACTCTTCCATTACCTCGTATGACGTACGCCGATGCAATGACTCGTTTTGGATCTGACAAACCAGATCTGCGATTCGGGCTCGAGCTGGTTGAAGTCACCGACCATTTCAAAGAGACCACTTTTCGCGTATTCCAGGCTGATTACGTGGGAGCAGTTGTCATGCCCGGAGGAGCCTCGCAAGCGCGCCGGGAACTCGATGCCTGGCAAGAGTGGGCAAAGACCCGTGGCGCTAAGGGCTTGGCTTATGTCGTTATTGGTGAAGATGGCACGCTCTCTGGACCGGTTGCAAAGAATCTTTCCGAAACTGAGAGCGCCGGTCTGCCACGTTTGGTCGGGGCGAAGAATGGCGATGTCATCTTCTTCGCCGCCGGAGACCGCAGCTCCTCACTTGCACTACTTGGCGCTGCTCGCATCGAAATCGGGAAACGTTGTAACTTAATTGATGCATCAAAGTGGGAGTTCCTCTGGGTCGTTGATGCACCGATGTTTGAAGCGACGGACAACGGTGGTTGGACTGCAGTTCATCATCCATTTACCGGGCCTAAACCAGAATTTGAATCAACTTTTGCTACTGACCCGGGAAACGCACTGGCCTATGCATATGACATCGTGCTCAATGGCACGGAGATCGGTGGCGGTTCTATCCGTATCCACCGTGGGGATATCCAACAAAAGGTATTTGATGTAATCGGGCTCACTCGTGAAGAAGCAGAGAGCAAGTTTGGTTTCTTGCTTGAGGCTTTCAATTACGGACCCCCTCCGCACGGTGGCATCGCCCTTGGGTTAGACCGCCTGGTTGCTCTTTTGGCCGGGGTTGAATCAATCCGTGAGGTCATAGCTTTCCCTAAGACGGCAAGCGGTGGGGACCCACTCACTGGTGCACCCACACCGATTACGATTGCTCAACGGCGTGAGGCTGGAATCGACGCTCCTTCGCTGAAGGCTTAGAATCTGACCAGGCTAAATCGGCCTCGCTCGTTGTAAGGGGAACTCGTGGATAACCAAGAAAGTCGCATGAGGGACTCTGATCGAGTGACTCGCGTTCACTTGGCGCCGATTGACCGCTTCAAATTTCTCTTCATCTTCGCACTCGTGTGGTTTGTTTTGGTGTG
>WLIL01000084.1 GCA_009702245.1 Actinomycetota bacterium | reverse complement strand
CCAGATGCGTAGCAGTCGTTTATCCTGCAATACCTGCCGCCAGCTTCCTTCCGCGCTCTTTTGCCGCTCTACTTCCGTTCGCTCTGGTGTTTTGAGATTAAAAATCAGTAGGAGGTAAATCAGGAAACTAATACCGTCAGCGATGTAGAGAATATGAAAAGCGCGTTCAGTTGGCGCGGAAATAATGAGCGCAGCCCCTACCCCACCAATTCCAAATCCGAGATTAAGAAATGCAAACTGCAAACCAAATGATCGTTCTCGGTCAGGCGAAAGTTGGGCCAGCAAAGATCCTTGAGCTGGCCAAAGAGTGCCTTGAGATATTGCACAAATTGTGACCACTCCGAGAACTTGCCATGAAGTCTGTGCAAAACCCAACAGGGAAAATCCAAGCGCTCCAAGAACTAGCGAGATTCGAAGCATCACAACGGCGCCAAATTTATCGACCGCTGTGCCAACTAAAGGTGAGAAGAGAATCTGAGAAACGCCCATCCACGAAAGCAGGAGCCCAGCATGGGAGATAGAGAAACCGCGCACGGAGTGGAGGTAGACGACGAAGAACGGGAGCACCAACCCGTTACCAATGGCTGAAAGGGCAATAGCGCCGATTAACCGGCGGAAGGGAGTGATAGTTAGCAACTTATTCCCTCCATCCCATTGCCATCTTGTGTAACTTCCTGCAACGCCCGGCTAGAGTACCAGCGTGAATTCATTCAATTTCTCCAACGAAGTAAAGCAAGCTCGCAAGAATGGATCTCCCGTTGTTGCCCTCGAATCAACCATCATCAGCCATGGCCTTCCCCGCCCCAAAAATCTCGAGATTGCGAAAGAAATAGAGAATACCGTCCGCGGCATTGGTGCAGTTCCGGCTACGATCGCGATGCTCAACGGCGTAGTCCATGTGGGTCTCGAAGAGGCCGAACTACTCGAGATTGCCACCAGTGATGCTGTAACAAAAGCATCAGTGAGAGACTTAGCAATACTTGCACAACAGAAGCGTCATGCGGCCACCACCGTAGCCGCCACATCTCACATCGCTCAGGAAGCCGGAATTTCAATCTTTGCTACTGGTGGCCTTGGTGGAGTGCATCGCGGTGCACGAGATACGTGGGACGAGTCGGCAGACCTTTACACCCTTGCCCGCACAGACATCACCGTGGTGTGCGCTGGAGTGAAATCTATCCTCGATGTGGCTGCCACATTAGAACGAATTGAGTCTTTAAGTATCGGGTTGGTGGGGTACCGAACTCTCAAGTTCCCCGGGTTCTATCTTCGCGAAAGCGGATTCAACCTTGAGTATCAAGCAGCGAGCCCAAAGGACCTGGCAGAAATAATCCGCGCGCGCAAGAAACTAGGCACAGAAAACGCCGCGCTCTTAGTTGCTAACCCCATCGAACGCGAAGTGCCTCGCGATATCCACGATCGAGTTCTGGCTTCCGGACTTGCGCTAGCAACAGAGCAAGGGATTTCCGGCAAGTACGTCACACCATTTTTGCTTGATTACTTCCATCACAATTCAGATGGTGAGTCTCTTCGGGCAAATATTGAGATCATTTTGTCGAATGCTGCTCTTGCTGCAGAAATAGCAGTAGCACTCATAAAGCTTGAGGATTAGCTTATGACCATCTATCTCTTTGGGGAGATGATGCTCGACGTTGTCGCAGTGACCGATGAGGATCATGTCGCTTTTGGCAGTGACACGCTGTCGAAGAACGAATTCCATGGCGGAGGAAGCGCAGCCAACACCGCGTCATGGCTCGGTGCGCTCCGCGCCACCCCGGTCTTCATCGGCACCTGCGGCAGAGATCCTGAAGGTGACCGCCTTATCGCCGAACTTGAAAATGGCGGCGTGCGCACCATCATCGGCCGCAGCGAAATCGAAACTGGCTCCGTGGTTTCCATCGTTTCGCGCGGAGGCCAACGGAGTATGTTTCCCTATAAAGGTGCCAACGTAGATATCAAAGCTGACCTACTTCCCGCCCTCTCCGCCAACGACATTCTCTACATAGCCTCCTATTCACTCTTCGCTGAAGGAAGTCGCATCGAGACGCTCAAAGCGCTCTCGGTTGCAAGGTCTGCTGGTGCTACAACCGCAATCGATGCAGCCTCAAGCGCCCTCATCCGTAAATATGGAATCCCAGAATTTCTCAGTTGGATCAAAGGTTGCGACATTCTCTTCTTAAACCGAGATGAAGCGGAGGCCATCACCGAGAGCAGCGACTTGCACTCTGCTGCGACGCAACTATCGCAATACGCGAATTATGTGGTCCTCAAGGATGGCGCCCAAGGATCCTTCGCTCTTCATGAGGGTCGCGTTCATCACCAACAGGCACTCCCAGCGAATGTGATCGACACCACGGGAGCCGGCGATGCCTATGCCGGTGGATTCTTAGCCCATTGGTCGCTTACCCCCGACCTTGAAGGCTGTCTACGAACCGGTGCCGAGGTCGCCTCCCGAGCCATTTCTCAAGTAGGCGCGCGCCCTCCACGAAGTTGAGCTCGCTCTTGGTGAGAATGGGGCCATGAAAAACGAAATCGGCCATGTTGTTGATATTGATGTAGCGGCCGAGATGCAGGGCTCCTTCCTGGAGTACGCATACTCCGTCATTTACTCCCGCGCCCTCCCCGATGCCCGCGACGGGCTCAAACCGGTGCAACGAAGAATTCTCTATCAGATGGCCGAGATGGGGTTGCGCCCCGAGAAAGGTCACGTAAAAAGCGCTCGAGTCGTCGGCGAAGTCATGGGAAAGCTCCACCCACATGGGGATGGCGCTATCTACGACGCCATGGTCCGCATGGCACAAGACTTCTCTATGAGGATGACCTTGATCGATGGGCACGGAAACTTTGGCTCCTTGGACTCCGGCCCTGCAGCCATGCGTTACTCGGAGGCTCGTCTCGCGGCATCTGCGATGGCCATCGTCTCAGAGTGCGACGAGGACACCGTCGATTTTGGCTCGAACTATGACGGCCAACTGAAAGAGCCCATCGTCTTGCCAGCGGCTTTTCCCAATCTCTTAGTTAATGGCGCTACCGGTATTGCCGTGGGTATGGCAACGAACATGGCACCACATAATCTTGGTGAGGTAGTGGCCGCTACGCGCCATCTCATCGCCCATCCAAAATCTACAGTCGATGAACTTATGGAGTTCATGCCAGGGCCCGACTTTCCGTGCGGGGGAAAGATCATCGGATTAGATGGGATCCGCGAAGCTTATGAAACGGGGCGCGGCTCATTTCGTACGCGCGCAACCGCCCGTATTGAGAATGTCACTCCTAAGCGGCGCGGCATTGTCGTCACCGAACTTCCTTACCTTGTCGGACCCGAGAAGATTGTGGAAAAAATCGCGGACCTCGTTAAGTCAAAGAAGATACTCGGCATCTCAGATGTGACAGACCTGACCGATGGTCAAAATGGCACACAAGTCGTCATTGAAATAAAGAATGGTTTCAATGCCGAGGCCGTCCTTGAAGAGCTCTACCGCCTTACGCCAATGGAAGAGTCTTTTGCAATTAATGCAGTAGCACTTGTCAACGGTAAACCGCAGACTCTGGGTATCAAGCAACTTCTCGAGGTCTATATCGAGCACCGACTCGAAGTCATTCGCCGCCGAAGCACTTACCGCCGCAACAGAGCCGCTGATCGTCTTCACCTTGTAGAAGGATTATTGGTCGCGATTCTTGACATCGACGAAGTCATTCAAGTAATTCGTGCTAGCGACGACACCGCAGCAGCGCGCGCACGATTAATGACCGTCTTCGAGCTCTCTGAGATTCAAACTAACTACATCTTGGAAATGCCACTCCGCCGCCTCACGAAATTCTCGCGCATCGAACTTGAAGCAGAGCAAAAAGAGCTCTCAAAAACAATTGCTTCACTCCAAGAACTCCTCGACGATGAAAAAAAGCTTCGAAAGGCCGTCTCGGGAGAACTTGAGGAAGCCGCCAAGACCTTTGCTACCCCACGGCGCACCATTCTCCTTGAATCTCAAGGCGTGCGGCCTGCAGCTATGCAGATGGAGGTGAGTGATGATCCTTGCCGCATTGTGCTCTCCTCGACTGGGCTCATTGCGCGCACTCCTGATGCCGAACCGCTCTCAGATCGAATTTGGGGCGCCCAACGCTCGCGCCATGACCTGATCATCGATGAGATCGAGACGACAGCTCTGGGCGAATACGGATTAATCACGTCACATGGGCGACTCCATCGATTGAAATCTATCGACCTGCCTACAATTCCATCCCGCTCCACTTCACTCGCTGGTGGTGCTCCTCTTGCCGAGATTATTCGCCTCGAAAAGGGCGAACGCGTGTTGGCCTTAACAACGCTCTCAGAAGAAGGCGAAGGAATTGCACTGGCTACCGCCCAAGGCGTCATCAAGCGCGTGCAACCAGAACTTCTCACCAATAAAGACGCCTGGGAGATTATCTCGCTCAAAGACGGGGATGAAGTTGTGGGTGCTCGCCAACTTGTCACCGGCAAAGAAGAGTTCTTCTTCGTGACAACGGGTGCTCAACTCTTACACTTCCCGGCCTCTCTTGTCCGCCCACAAGGAAGAAATGCCGGAGGTATGGCAGGTATTGCACTGAGCGAAAACGACAAGGTCTGCTACTTCGAAGCGCTCACTCCAGGTAAGAACACCATCGTGGCTACCATCGCGTCATCATCTGTGGCGCTTCCTGGAACTTCTGGTTCGCTCAAACTCTCTGCCCTCTCAGAGTTCCCAGGGAAAGGCCGCGCTACTGGCGGCGTGCGTTGCCAGAAATTCCTCAAGGGCGAAGATGAGATTGCAATTGCTTGGGTAGGTAACACACCGATGCGCGCTGGCGCAGCCAATGGCGCACCGATCGAGTGCGATCTTCCATTGTCAAAGCGCGATGCGAGTGGGGTAGCACTCCCCGGCCCTATCGCCGGCTTTGCAGGACCGCGATAGCCAACTCTGTGATCCCAGCTCCGCCATGTTCGGCTACCGATGAATCGCTTTCCGCGACGGCTCCCACGACCGCCTGTTGGGTAGCCATTGAGCAACCTGGCCCTTGGCAATCGAGAGCGCTCGAATCGGGCGGGTCACGGTTACCCGATGAGGTAGCTCGAGTACTCTGCGGGTGGTCAGAGGATCTGGATATTAAAGTTTTGCTGATTCGTTCGCGCCATCGTCACGTTATTCACCGCGCGGGCCAGACTCGGCGTGTATATATCGCCCCACTGCTTTCACGGCCTGGCACTCTCTTCCGACTCGATGTGGAAGATGTGCAGGAGGTCATCAAATTCGATCCACTCACATTGATTGCTGGCGATTTCAATGCGCCAATTCATCCAGCGCGGGTGGATCTGGTCTGCACCAATGGCAGGCGTGATATCTGTTGCGCACAACTTGGCAGACCACTACTTGAGCAATTAGAAGCCGCTGGCCAAGAAGTATGGGAGACAACGCATATCGGTGGTCATCGCTTCGGGCCTGTGCATCTCACCCTGCCCGACGGACGAATATGGGGACGTAATGGAGAGCTAAGAGGCTCCACTCATCTTTCCCGAATCGAGCAGGCTCTGGAGTCTTACTATTTTAAATTAGGCACCGACTTGCAGGGCGCTCAATATGAACAAGTGCAGATTTCAGACAACAGTTGGCAAGTACGCGCATGGCTCAATGGGAAGGATTATTCCGAAGTCATAGAACGAAGCGAAAGAGGACTTTCAATGGAATCTTGCAATAAAGAGGCAGTAACCGGTCATATTTTTAAGGTTAAAAACTTCTAAGCGTCGATACGCTCACGATCAATCTCCGCAGCACTTTCGATGATGAACTCTTTGCGTGGAGCAACATCGTTACCCATGAGCAATTCAAATACTTTCTCAGCAGCTTCTACATCGTTGCCTGTGATGCGACGCAGGGTTCGATGGCTCGAATCCATGGTGGTTTCGCGAAGCTGGTCTGAGTCCATCTCGCCCAAGCCCTTGTACCGCTGAATCGGCTCTTTCCACCGTTTATTCTTCTTATCGAGATCAGCGAGAGTCTTTCGCATTTCGGCATCGGAGTACGTATAGATGTACTCACCTTTCTTGCCACCCATCACTTCAATGCGATGCAGCGGAGGTACGGCAGCGAAGACTCGTCCGTCATCGAGCAAAGGACGCATGTAACGATGGATCAACGTCAACAGTAGGCATCGAATATGTGCTCCGTCGACGTCTGCATCAGACATCAAAATGATGCGGCCATATCGCACAGCGTCGAGGTCAAACGATCGCCCAGAGCCGGCCCCAATCACTTGAATGATCGAGGCGCACTCCGAATTCTTCAACATATCGCCGAGCGAAGCTTTCTGGACGTTCAAAATCTTTCCCCTAATGGGCAGAATTGCCTGCACTTCGGAGTTACGCGCCTGCTTTGCGGTGCCAAGTGCACTATCGCCCTCAACGATAAAGAGTTCGGTGCGTAGCACGTCGTCACTACGACAATCGGAGAGCTTCGCAGGAAGGCTGGAACTCTCAAGTGCTGTTTTACGACGTTGCAACTCTTTATGAGCCCGGGCCGCTACGCGCGTGCGGGCAGCATTGGCCACCTTTTCCAGGATCATGCGAGCCGCAGCTTTTTCATTGCGCTTACTACTATTAAAGAAGTGTTTTAACTGACTTGAAACTACATGCGAGACAATTCGAGTTACGGCATTCGTTCCTAAAACTTCCTTAGTCTGGCCTTCGAATTGTGGCTCCGCCAGGCGTACTGTAATAACGCCCGTGAGGCCTTCGAGCACATCGTCTTTGATGACGTCTGGCTCGCTGGTCTTGAGCAATTTTGCAGCTCGTAACGCTTCATTGAAGGATTTGGTTACTGATCTTTCGAAACCAGTGACGTGCGTGCCGCCCTTCGGGGTAGCAATGATATTTACAAAAGACTTGACGACAGTTTCGTATTCATTGCCCCAACGAAGCGCGATGTCCACCACTACATCGCGGTCTACATCAGTGGTGACCATATGACCTTGATCGTCAAGCACAGGAACGCTCTCTGTGAAGTGACCATTGCCATGGATGCGAATGGGATCGCAGAGCGAAGAATCTGGCGCGAGGAATTCGCAGTACTCCGCAATTCCTCCAGTGGATTGGAATCTCTCGACGGTCTTCTCTTTACGTTCGTCACGAACTTCAATGGCGAGGCCAGGTATGAGAAAAGTGGTTTGCCTGGCACGATCGTAAATTTCAGAGAGCTCTAGTGAAGCCTCCTTAAT
>WLIL01000083.1 GCA_009702245.1 Actinomycetota bacterium | reverse complement strand
TCATCTGCAAGTGAATCCAGTGCAACTGAATATAACGCTGACGGTTTTGCTCTTGATGGCTTCAATGCCGATGGTGTCAATTACTACGGATTTGGTCGTGACGGCTTTCATACAGAGACCGGTTTCAATGCCGATGGTTTCGATGCTTCCGGCTACAACGCACAGGGTCTAGACACCAATGGTCTCAATACAGATGGTGTACTCCCACTTCCTGAATTCGGAAGTTCTGCTGAAATCATCGCATTTGCCGACGTTGTAAATTCAATGGGCACGGAGGTAGTGGCGACGATAGCCCTTGCAACAGAGGAATTAGAAAATATCTCGGTAGCAGTAGATGTTCAGTACACCGAAATAGCCGCTTGCCAAAACTATTACGAAATTGAGTGCAGAATGCCTGAGATTGCATACTGCTATAATTATTTTGAGTATGAAAGAAATATGTTCGTCATGCAAGAACAGTATGCGTGGAATAACGTCAGTTATCGTTCGATGGAACTCGAGATGGTTCGCAATCAGGAGAACTATCAAATCGCGATGGTCTCTGCTGAAGTAAATTACCGTCAAGCACAAGTAGCAAACACTTTTGAAAATCTCCAAATTTCGCACATGCAGGTTTCTGCAGCGATCGCAGAGAGCGCTGTTGCCGCTGCACGGGTCAGCGAAACAATTTCAGCTCTCGCTCTTGCAGATTCAAATAACGTTCAGCTTTCAATGCTCGCTGAGGTCGCACGCGCAGAGTTCGCCACGGTGATGGGCCAATACGAGCATAGCCAAGCCGTGATTGCAGCGGCGGAGGGTCAACAGGCTTTAGATATTGATTTCTTAACTGCCGTGGCTGCCGCGGACCAGGCAGATTTGGCTGCAGCACAGAGCCAAGCTTCCGCCGCACGCGCTGCTTCCGACGCAGCTGCGTTGGCTGAGGCAACAGCGGCCAAAGCTGCTTTGGAAGCTAAAATTGCACAAGCCAATGCAAAGGGTGCTCACATTGGTGGGGCATTAAGCGAGTCCGAAAAAGCGATTCAGGCGATTGAGGTTTTCTCGGAAGCCGGATATGACAACCTAGTAGCACAACATGCCCTGCAAGTTTCCGCTGCAGAAGCTGCGGTGACTCGCGATGCAGCGCTAGTGGCAGTTGCCCAAGCAGAGGTCCAAAACGCTGCGAACAATCTTGCGCTCACCACTCGAATTGCAGCCCTTGCTGCAGAACGCGCATCTTCAGATTTCACCGCTTTACAAGGCGCCCAGCAAAATGTGGCTGTTGCTCAAATGGCAGCTCAAGAGGCGTCAAATACGGCTGCTTACTTTGCTGTGATTGCTGCAGCTGATAGTGGAAATGCTGAATTGGTAGCGCAAGCGGCCCAAGCGGCCAGTGTTGCTTCAGAAGCCTCACGCTCTGCTGCAAGTGCCGCAATTGATGCACAGAATTTGGCTTCGCAGCAAGTAGCTGCAGCTGAGGCAGCTTCAGCTGCTTCCGCATTGGAAGTAGCGCGTGCCGCAGTGGCCGCCCAAGAAGCAACCAACGCAGCCCAAAGGGCAGTCATGGTTGCCTCTCAGGCAGTTGAGAATGTTGAGCGAGCGGTGCAAGATCGTCAAGCCCAAGTTCAGGCCGAGGAAATTGCGGTCAGCGCTTCACGTGTAGCCGATGCAGCCAATGCCAAAGCAGACGATTTGGCGGCGCAATCGGCCGCTGATTCAAACAATGCTGAATTGGCTGCGCAAGCGGCCTCAGCTGCTGTCGAAGCTTTGCAAGCACGCGTTGAAGCTAATTTAGCGACGGCTGATGTTGAGAGGCTCGCTAACGATAATTTCTTAGCGGCAGAATCAAGATTGATGACCAATCTATTAGATCTTCAAGATGCTGATGCGAATTACTCTGCGCTCTTAGTCGAAGCGGAGAGGACACAACTCGAAGCTCAGATCGCAAGTGCGAGTGCAGAAGGTGTTTCTGTTGATCTTGCCGCACAAATTAGTGCTCAGAATGCGGATGCAGAGGCTTATCACTATGCGCAGGAGGCCTATTCTGTAGCGGCTCAGTACGCTGAAAAATACAGTCAGGATTCTTCAAACGCTGAATTGGCGCAACAAGTTGCAGTCACTGCTGCGGCATCTCTTGTCGCGGCTGCTGATTCTGCTAGAGCCACAGAAGCGGTGGCTAACCTCTCCGCCCAACAAGCTGCTGACGCACAAGTTTTTGCTGCGCAGGCAGAGTTAGCTTTGCAGGCTCAAAGCGCTCAGGCTCTTGCTGATCAAAATGCCGCGGCTGAAGCCCTTGGTCAGTCACAGATTGCAGCCGACGTCGCTGCGCAAGCCGTCGCCGATTACACCAATCGTGCAGTGGCGGAAGCTACGGCTGCTAAGGCGCAGACTGATGTAGCTGTTGAATATTTGATCAATAAGTCTGAGGCATATGCCGGTTTCGTCGACCGCGCACGTGCTGATGAGTCGCTCAAGTTGGCTGATGTTGAGATTGCGGCAGTGTCGTTGTCTACAACTCTCGCTGCTGCTCAGGCGACGCACGCTCTTGCAGATATCAACGCACAACAAACTGCGGAAGCTCAGGTACGAGCATTGCAAGCCGGAGCAGATCTCGCGGCCCAACAAATGGCAACGTTGGCGGCCCAAGCGGAAGCAGATCGTGCCGCCCAGGCTGCTCAAAATGCGGCAAACGAAGCCCAACGCGCTTCTGCTGATCTCCAAAACTTGGCTCGTTCAACAGTCATGTTGGGCGAAGCCAGAGATTATGCACAAGTAGTTTCTAGTTTTGCTGCTGGCATGGAAGCCCTTGTCGCCGCTAATAGCAACGATGCAGAAATTGCTGCTGCTGCTGCGAAAGCTTCGGCAGATGCACTCGCATTAGCCGAAGAAGTGCGCACCGCCACGGCTGGCTTAGCAGATTTGAAGGCAACTCAAGTAACGGATGCAGAAGCGGCTGCAGATAGAGCTGCCGCAGATCTTGAAGCTCAGGCTCGGGCAGGGCAACTTGCTGGCGAAGCTGCCGGAGAGGCCGCGAACGCTGCGCAAGCGGCCGCAGAGGCTGCTGGCCAAGCCGTCGCTCAATATCAAGCTAAAGCTGCGGCGAACGCAGATGTGGCGCAAGCGGAATTACAGACGGCTTTCGCTCAAGTTGCTAAATTCTCTGAGGCCCTCGCTACGCAAGCGAACGTTGCAGCGACTGCTTCTGCGGTAGCAGACAGTGCGAGTCAAGTAGCGTCAGCTCTGGCTGCGCAAGCCGCCGATCGGGCAGAAGCAGCGATGAGTGCGAGCATGCAAGCCGCGGCCGCCAAGGCAGCTGCAGCAGAAGCTCGAAACGCTTACTCAGCGAAGATGCAAGAGACTTATACGGCGGCAAAGGATTTGGCTGCAGCTCAATCTTCTGCACGGAGTGCGGAGATCGCCATCAGCAAGTACTGGGTGCCAACGCCTAGAGAAATCCAATTATCCCTCGCTGCGGTCGGGGCGTCTGCTCAAGCAGCTGAGGCTGCGCGAGCGGCTGCTGCTCAAGCCGCCCAAGCAGCAGTTGATGCTGCTGCGGTCACCGCTGCTCAAAATGCGCAAGCTGCAGCTGCAGCAGCCGTGAAGGCTGCTGAAGTTCAACGTGCTGCGCTTGAATCATTCCGAGCGGAAAAGCTTGCAGGTTTCCAAAAAGTGCAAAGTGCAGCCGATAACGCGCGCAACTCACTCGAGGTTGCGAAGACTCAACTCGAAACTACCATGGCGCAAGTTCAAGAGGTCGCTTCAGCAGTTGAGGCGGCTTCTACATCTGCTGAAATCGCTGCAGCTTCCGCTGCGGCTGCTGCTGAAGCTGCAGCTCAGGCAGAGGCAGATGCTGGTAATGCGGACCTCGCAGCCGCTGCGCTCGCTTCTGAGGCTGCGGCTGCAGAAGCTGCGCTCGCTGCTACTGCAGCTGCCAAGGCGGCAGTCGACTTGCAAGCTGCGCAGGCTGCCGAGAATGCAGCTGCGGCTGCTGAAGCGGTAAAGATTGCATCTGATGCATCTCTGCTCAATTTGCCAGAGCAAATCGCTGCTGCTGAAGCGCTCGCTGTTGCTCAAGCAGCAGCCGAAGTGGCCTCTGCAGAACTTGCACAACTCACCGAACAAATCGCTCTTAATGCGCAAGCACAATCTGCAGTCGAAGAAGCAATTTCTGCGCGAGCTGCTGCTGTCGATGCAGCAGCGGCTGCAGCTGCAGACGTAGATAACGCAGCACTTGCCGCAGTTGCCTCAGCCACCGCTGCGGCTGCTGCAGCAGCTGAACTTGCCAGCGCTTCGGCGGGACTTGCCGCAGCGCGCAATGAGGAGATAGCGGCTCAAGCGATAGTCGCTTTGGCCGAGGTCCAGGTGGTCGAGGGCTTGGCACGCGCCGTAGACAACATCAATACCATCAACGCAGCGACCGTGGCCGCTGCAGATGCTGATCACGCCGCCTCGCTTGCAGCCCAAGCTGTTGTGGATCTTGGCGCCCAGCAGGTCGTTTCAGTAGCTGCTCAAGAGTCGGTACTTAGCCTCACTCAAGCTAAATACGAACTTGAGATGGCTCAAATGGCGGCAAATGCCGATGTCAACAATGCAGAACTAGCGCTCCAAGTTGCGCAATCAATTGCGAAGGTGGCAGCTGCTCAGACTGAGCTGATGGTTGCCGGAAAGATTGAAACTGACCTTGTGCGTGATCAATACATGGCACGCTCACAAGCAGAAGCACAACACATCAGCGACCTTGCAACCATGGTCGTCGAAGGATTGCCTGAGCAAGTAGCTGCGGCGCAAGCTTTGGCCGTTGCTGAAGCAGCTTCAGCCGTTGCCGAACTCTCTCTCGAGCATGTCACTGAGTTGGCTGAGGCGACCATTGAAGCAACGTTGGCTGCCCAAGCAGCAGAAGTTGCTGCATTAGACGCAAAGGCTGCGGCTGACGCTGCTGCTGCGGATGTTTCGAATGCAGATCTTGCCTCTGCTGCAGCTGCTGCTGCATTGGATGCTGCTCGTGCTCAAGTTGCTGCCACATCAGCATCACTTGCGGCGGCAGATCTTGAAGCTATCCATGCGTGTGCCACCTCAGCTGTCGCTGCGGAAGAGGCGTTGAGGATTACGGAACTGAACGCTCAGAATCAGGCGATCATCGACAATGCTAAAAACGCAGCTCTGGCCGCCGATAATGCTTCGCGAGCCCTGGATGCTGGACAAACAGCTTACGTAGCCGCATACACCGGCATCGCCTCATCAATGGAAGCGTATTTCGATGCAAGTGCTGCGCTTCAAACGGCGCACTATGCAACATTGAAGTCACTTTCTGATGTAGACAACGCGAAATTCATCGCTGATGCTGCTTCTGCGATAGCAGATTCAGCAGCACAAGCTAGTGTCGCCAGCGCTCAAGCTGCGGCAGTCGCTGCGGTAGAGGCAAACCAGGCCGCTCAGGCAGCTGTGGTAGCAGCTGGAGATGCGCTCGCGGCAGCTGAAGTGGCTGCTGCAAGTTCTGGAGCAGAAGCTGCAGCAGATCAAGCAACTCATGACGCCCAGGCTGCAGCAGATCTTGCTAATCAGACGTTGGTCGATCTCGAAGCGTCAATTAATGTCAACGGTGCAGCTCAACAGGCGGTCGACCTCGCTCGACTGGCTGAAATGAATGCTCAACAGTTGGCTGCCGCCGCTCTGGCTGATCAATCAAATGCAGAACTCGCGGCTTCGGCTGCAGCTGCTGAGGCTCAAGCCATTGCAGCGCAAGCTGTAGCTAGTGCTGCAACAGCTGCTGCGGCAGACATGACTGCTATCCAAGTAGCTAGCTCCGCAAGTGCGGCAGCAAGAGCTGCAGAGGATGCTGCCATGCAGAGCCAAGCGTCGGAAATTGCAGCTAACGCTGCTCAGAACGACGTCAACGCCGCCAGCATCCAGTTGGCTAGCGCAGAAGCAAACGTCCCAGTGGTGGAGGCACAACTTGTGATCTCTACTGCCTTGGCTGGCGGTGTGGCAGACTTTGATGCCTTCTACGAAGAAAACGGTGCTGAGTACGAGGCATCTGTTGCGCAATTTGCGGCAGAGGCTGCTGCGAAGGCCGTTCAAAATGTCTTCGCCGCTAATAAGTTAGCTACACAAACCGCGAAGGCATACGCCGCTGCGCAAAAGACTCTGCAGACGTTGCAAGCGGAAACTGTTAAGGCTGATGCCACATTGACCACAGCTGTTGTTGAGGCTGCCGTATCGTCAAACACATTGGCAGTGGCTATTACTCAACATCAGGAACTCGCAGAAGCGCTTGCGTTTAATCCAGAAACCGTGATCATCGCTCAGGCGGCGGTCGTGCTGGCTGAAGCAGTGGTGGCAACAGCTGCAAGTGCTGTAGCTCTCGCTCAAGCCGATGTCGAAGTAGCGGTTGCGTTCGCAAGTGTCACAGAAGTTGCAGTTAATCACGCGATTCAAGTAGTTGATGCCGTGGAGACACAATTCAACCAAGACCTTCAAAATCTAGGCTCTGCTGAACAGAACCTGAATATGCAGGTGCAGATCAGCAGTATGGTAGTGAATAACAGCGAAATGAATTTGATGATGGCGGTTGACCAGGCGATACAAATCGATCAAATGGTTCGCTTTGAGCAAGGCAACTACATGATGAACTACTACGGAGCACCGCATTACATGGCATACCCAATGCCATACCCAATGCCATACAACCTTCCGTACAACCCTCCATACATGCCTCCATACATGCCTCTGTACTATATGGAGCCTCCATATATGACGCCTTGGCAACTTCCTTACATGCCATACCTACAACCAGAATATGTTCCAGTCTGGCAACCAGTTGACTACGAGCCCATTAATGGTGAATACGATCCTGGTGTTGGAGTTGAATACGATCCCGGTGCTGGAGTTGAACACTCCGGTTCTCCAGTCGGTGATTCGGGTACCACTACTGAGGTCACCGAAACGGGCACTATCTCCACTGAAGTAACCGAAACGGGCACGGTCACTACTGAGGTCACAGATACTGGTTCAACTTCCATGGAGACGACCGAGAGTGGCACGACAGAGACTGTGGTTGCCGAGACTGGTGTGATTGAGACTGTCACCACCGATACTGGTACGACAGCGACTGTGGTTGCCGAGACTGGTGTGACTGAGACTGTCACCACCGAGACTGGTACGACAGAGACTGTGGTCGCCGAGACTGGTGTGACTGAGACTGTCACCACCGAGACTGGTACGACTTCATCTGTTGATACCAATAGCACCACCGATACC
>WLIL01000082.1 GCA_009702245.1 Actinomycetota bacterium | reverse complement strand
TAATTACGCTGAGCAGCTTGACCGGGTTAAGTAGGGTTCCAGTGCTGGTAGTTGCGGCGATCATGGATGCGATGAACTTCTGCTGACGTTTCATGCGTCCAAGATCGCCCGTACCGTCGAAATAACGTGCGCGCACGTACTTCAAGGCAGTGACACCGTCCAGATGATTCTTCCCTGCGGGAAGATCGATGTGGCTTTTGTTGTCATGTATTTCTGTATTGGTGCAGAGATCAACTCCTCCGACCGCATCAACTAAATTCGCGAATCCGGCGAAATTCACTTCTATGTAATGATCAATGCGCACTTGGGTCATATTTTCAATTGTTGAGATCAGCAGCGGTGCCCCGCCTCTGCCAAAGGTTTCATTGATTTTAGAGTTTTTTGCGTTGTACTCAACTCCCGCCTCGTCGGTCCATGCCGGAACCTCTGCGTAAGTATCGCGAGGGATCGAGATAATGGTGACTCGATCGCGGTCTTTGCTGATGTGAATCAAGATTGATGTATCCGCACGCCTACCAGCGGCCGTTTTCACACTTCCCACTCGAAGGCTTCGTAGTTGTTGCTTCGTGAGGCCTTCGCGCGTATCTGAACCCACGAGTAAATAGTTAATGGAGGATCCAGCAGAGCGATCTGGGCGGACTTCGATTCCTTTGAAGACATCCTCTCGATTGATCGACGAGGTGACGTGGTCGAAGGTCGCCCAGGAGACCAGAGAGAGCAGGAGCACGCCTACCGAAAGGAGGGTGGTGGCCATTGAAAATCGCGAACGACGACGTCGTATCGGCACTCTCGGAGGGTTGACCATGCTCTAAGCCTATTGGGGCGATAACCTCGAAGCCGCCATGAACGAATTTTTCTCCATCACGCCGACTACTGGGGCGCCTCGCGGCGTTTCCGTCGTCATGCCCGTGCGCAACGAAGAGCGCCACTTGGAGGCGGCCGTCGCGGCTGCACTAGCCCAGGCCACATCCCTCCCCGCTGGTACAGATTTCGAAGTGATACTTGCGGTGGGCCCATCGATCGATCGCACGTGGGAGCTCGCTGAGAATCTGGCTATCCACGATCAGCGCGTAAAAGTGGTGGCAAACCCAAGCGGCAAAACCCCGAGTGCACTAAACGCTGCGATTCGAGCAGCTTCTTTTGAAATCGTCGTTCGGGTGGATGGCCACTCTGAACTTCCGGCGCACTATGTCGCACGTGCCCTCGAAGTATTGGCGCGTACTGGAGCGGTGAACGTGGGTGGTGTGATGGCCGCTGAAGGCGTGAGCGCCTTCGAGAGGGCGGTAGCGGCCGCAATGACGAGTCCACTCGGAGTAGGGGCCTCTCGCTTTCACACAGGGGGAGATGAAGGTTCGGTTGACACCGTTTATCTTGGAGTTTTTGACAAAGCCAAGCTCATCGAAGCTGGTGGATATGACGAAAGATTTATTCGCGCACAAGATTGGGAGCTCAATCTTCGCCTTCGTGATCGCGGTGGTGTTATTTGGTTTTCGCCAGATCTTAAAGTTGCATATCGCCCTCGCTCGACGCTTCGCGCATTGGCCACCCAGTATTTTGAGTATGGGCGTTGGCGCCGAGTGGTGATTCGAAAGAATAGAACAACACTCAACCTGAGGTATCTCGCCCCACCTTTTGCTTTTCTTGGTTCACTTTTCGGGTTACTCCTAGGATTCTTCGTCCCTTGGGCGTTCGTGCTACCGATCGGATATCTCACTTTCGTGCTTTGTGCTTCAGTTCTCATCTCGGGTAAGGCGGAAGGAATTTCGGCAAAAATGCGCGTGCCGCTAGCGCTAGGGACTATGCAGATGGCATGGGGTGTGGGATTTCTCAGCTCGCCCGCCTCGCTGGTGCCTCAAGGTGCGCCCGCTTCATGGGAAGATCATCGACGTGACTCGTGAAATGAAACCGTCAAAGGGAGAATCCTTCGTCCCGCTGATTCAAGTTTTTGAGCCCCATAAGGCGTCTCTGCCACCGATGGGTCCTTATTTGCGGGAGTTTTGGCGTCGAAGAAGGTTCGCATTTGAACTCGCCCGTTTTACGGATAAAGCCGAGCATCTCAATTCACCCTTGGGCGCGGTCTGGTTAGTTCTTAATCCACTCTTACTAGCCCTTATTTACTTCTTGCTGGTCACGATTATTGGTGGTCGGGCCAGCGCGGGGTCGAGCCCCTTCGATGTCCTGGCACACATTCTCGTGGCACTCTTTACCTGGTACTTCGCGCAGAACTGTATGACCTTTGGTGGAGCATCGGTAACTGCGGGCGGAAAGCTCATTCTCAACCAAGCATTTCCACGAGCGCTGCTTCCTTTATCTTCTTTGATTGGTGCCTTCCAAAAATTCATACCTACACTTCCAGTTTATTTCATTATTTTTCTGGTGGGTGGAGCGCTCGATTCTAAGAGCAAACTCCCCGGATTGAATTGGCACCTATTGTGGGTGCCCGTAATCATCGGACTCGTGGCGATAAGCGGTTTTGGGTTAGCACTACTTTTCGCCACCATGAACGTGTACTTCCGAGACACATCCAAATTGATGACTTACGGCGCTCGCATGTGGCTCTACCTCAGCCCTGTGCTCTGGGTACCAGAAATGATCAGTGGATGGCACCGAATAATCATTTGGATTAATCCACTTGGACCGATTCTTTCCATTACCCATGTGGTTTGGATAAAGGGCGAAAATCCATCGTGGACCCTCTGGCTCGGAGCGAGTAGTTGGGCGCTGGCATTATTATTAGCCGGCGGCTACTTCTTCATCTCAAGGGAGCGTGACTTTGCGGTACGTATCTAGCCCAGAGATTCCTGAGGGCCTCGCAGTACGCATCGAAGAACTTTCCCTGCGCTACAAAATCAACGTGGAATCCAAGATGACATTAAAGAATGCCATCATGCGTGCTGGTCGCGGCGAGAAACGACAGGTGCGCACTATCGAGGCAGTCAAAAATCTTTCGTTAGATATTCCGCACGGCACGGTGGTGGGAGTGGTGGGAGCCAATGGTGCCGGCAAGTCAACACTCATGAGGGCTATTGCCGGAATCTTGCCCCCCACCGAAGGCCGCATAATCGTGAATGGAAAAGTGAGTACGTTGCTCGCTCTTGGAGTGGGATTTAACGGAACTCTTTCAGGACGCGACAATATTATTTTAGGTGGCTTGGCCGCTGGGCTTGAGCGCAAGGAATTGGAAGAACGCTTTGACGACATTGCCAACTTCGCTGATCTTCCCAATGGATTCATCGATATGCCCATGCGCACTTACTCGGCTGGCATGTACGGACGCTTGGCCTTCTCCGTCGCAGTAAATATGACTCCTGACATCTTGCTCATTGATGAGGCGCTTTCGACAGGTGATGCCGCATTTAAGGAAAAGTCGTTTGAGAAAATGCGAGAACTTTGCTTAGAAGCACGGACCATCATCATTGTTTCGCATGCATTGGGAACACTAAAGGAACTCTGTACCAAGACACTATGGATGCACCAAGGAAAAGCTTTGGCTTTCGGAGACTCCACAGAAGTTACTGACAAGTACCTAGAATTTCTCAATGTGGGGAAAGTTTCTGCGGCGTTAGAAGATTTCTAATGAATGTGAGTATTTTAATAATTTCTATGGTTCTAACGGACGCCCAATATCGCGTGATAGATGGTGTCCAATAATCATGTCCCCCTGGCGGCGGGTGAGCATTGCTTCTGCCCTGAGCGTTGCTCTGATGATGGGTGCACTCGCGCCCCTTGCTCGTGCTGAGTCGGTGCCAAAATCTTTCTCCTTCACTGGCGCTGGTTATGGCCATGGCGTTGGCATGAGCCAGGTGGGTGCCCGTGGAATGGCTCTCGAAGGAAAGAGCGCGGCAGAGATCATTCAACATTTCTACACAGGCGTAGATGTGACTCCCTTCCCCGATTCGTCATCGCTTCGAGTGAATATCGGCCATTTACTCACGAAGTTTTCGTTTCGAGTTGAAGCGATTGCGGGTGAGACTGGCACTGTTTTTTCGCAACTGTGGGGGAGCGATCTCTCTGCCATCCCATCCAAAGTTGATACCCCTACCGCGCAGGTTGCTGTTGGCACACAAATCACGGCAACTCCTACGGAGAGCGGTACGGTGCTCACCTATGTGCTACCCGGCATTGCTGCCACCCCGCTAGCTCCTGCTTTAACATTTACTTTACGTTGGAGCGGCACACGATTTCTTGATGGCCCTGCCGGGCTGGTGAATACCAGCAGTAATAAGTATCGCTACGGTCAGCTTCACCTTACGACTATTAAGACGAAAGATGGCCCTCGTCTCGAGGTGACCAACGATGTTCGCTTACATGACGAATACCTCAAGGGAATTGGAGAGATGCCCTCCTCTTGGCCAGCGGCTGCTCTACAAGCACAAGTAATCGCTATTCGCTCCTACGCGTTGAGCAAAAATGGAGTTTTTCGTACCGAATGCGATTGCGAAATTTATGGTTCTACAAAGGATCTCGCTTTCGTCGGATATAGCAAAGAGATCGAAGCTGGCTGGGGAGGTAAGTGGGTAGATGCAGTAACCGCCACGTCCACTGATCCATTATCTGGATTGACTGCGACGCTCAAGGGGCGACCGGTAGCAACTTTCTTCTTCACTTCCTCGGGAGGGCATACACAAGATGTCATCGACGTCTGGGGAAGCAACCTCACCTGGTTGCAGGCAGTACCAGATCCTTGGAGCCTCGACCTTTCGCTGAATCCGGGGTATGCCACGTGGACCAAGGTGAAGAGCCAAGCCGAAATGGCGAAGGCATTCGTACTTTCTGATGTGGCTTCGTATTCTTTCAATTCCAGAACGCGTGGCGGTGGAGTGAAGAGCGTGACCGCTACTTCGAGTAGTGGAAAGAGAGCCACACTCTCCGGTGAAATATTTCGATCACGCCTAGATTTGCCTTCGACATTCATTCAACGTCCCGTCGTCTCAATTTCTAGTGCAGATGACGTACTGCTTTCAATCGGTATCGGAAAGGCGCTCTTCCCATCTGCCAAGAGTGCGGTACTCACCACAGTAGACACTGAAACCGCCAGCGCAATCACTGCAGCCCCATTCGCTTTTCAGTTGAAGGCACCACTGTTGGTCTCTTCTGGCGCTGACGTCGATACTCGTGTTGTAGCCGAACTCATTCGCAGAAAGATCACCAAGGTATATGTGGTGGGTAGCGATTTTCAATTTAGCGCGAAGTACTTTTCAGAGTTGAAGAAGCGGAAAATAACCGTCGAGCGACTCGGCGGGGCAAATAGATACGCAGTTGCCGAGGCGGTAGCAGGAGCGATGAAGGGAGCACCGATTTTGGTGAGCAATCAAGATGTATCGTCGCTACTTCCGCTAGCTAGCGCACTCGCTACTGCAAGTAGACCGATACTTTGGACCGCTTCGGGAGTCATCCCACGTCAGACGGCCCGCGTGCTTGCTCGAACGAAATCCCCGATTTCACTAGTTGGTGTAGCAGACCACTTCGAAGAATCCCTCGTTGCACAACTCCCAGACGATTTTGAAGATCTGCGCTCCCTCGATGAAGCTGGCCTGGCTGTGGCCGTCGAAGAACTTTCGATTCCTCAGGCACGAGTTGCCGTCTCCGGCGAGGCCAGTGCCAGCACTATCGGCTTCTTTGGTCCCCAGGTGCAGCTCTTGGCGCTCAGTGATTACCTTGATGCGCATCCAGAGACGTTAATTATTTACGCTATTCGCCTTAAATCAGATGAAGTTTCGCAGATCCGCGCTCTCTCGTAGGGCTACTGAAGTGTGACAGTAAGAGTGGCAACTTTCTCCGCCTTTCTATTGCTGATGCCATATCTATCCCACTCCATCTGATTCCATCTGAGTTGAGTGACGCCTAAATCAGATGCGTGCGTCATGAACCAGAGGGCCACCCGGGTGCGCTGCCACGAGGTGATGGTAATGACTCGGCCGGAATGCGTTGCAGTAATCTTGCCCCACTCTTTGCTCGCTGATGCGATTACATCGACGGCTGGTGTGTGAATCGGGGTTCCAAATTTGTGGAATCGACAAGCAATGAGCGATGGATCGTTAAGAGCTTGGGTAAGTGCGAGTGCCCGCCCCTCCCATTTTTCGTAGGCTCTTCCATCTGCTGAACGTTGTACTTCTTGGGCGGCCACGGCGAGTGGAAGTTTCTCCCAACCCGGGATTGCGATTAGCGCTCTGTAGAAGCGGTTGGTAGATCGAACAGGATCCATGATCGATTCCTGGCTACCCCAACCCTGGGAGGGGCGCTGTTGAAAGATCCCCAATGAATCTCGATCGCCATAATCGAGGCTACGTATCTTTGATTCTTGTTGTGCAGCGGTCAAAGCAACCGTGATAGCGCGTTCAGGGATTCCACGTCTATAGGCAACTGCTGCGATCGTTGCCGCATTCGCGCTCTGCTCAGCATCAAGGGTGAACTCTTCCGTTTCGGTGGTGATGGTGCAGCCAGGGAGCACGAGTGCATCGTGTACGCGGGCATACCCCCACTTCCCAAGCAGGATGAGGAGCACCCCAGTAAGTGCTAGGGCAATGAGTTTGCGCACCTTCAATCGTTGCTGTGAAGCACAGAGTTAAGACCGCTCCAATTTCCACTTCGAGGCAATGCTTCAAGCGAGCCATCTGTGGAGTTCCGACGAAAGAGCATGCCATGAGCTCCTGAGAGCTCGCGAGCTTTCACAATGGTGCCATCTGGCAAACGAATTTTCGATGCGGCGGTGATGTACGCACCTGCTTCGACAATACATTCATCGCCCAAGGAAATTCCGATTCCGGCGTTGGCTCCTATAAGTGAACTCTTACCGACGGAGATAACTTCTTTCCCGCCGCCGCTAAGAGTTCCCATAATTGAAGCGCCACCACCGATATCGCTGCCATCGCCGACAACCACGCCGGCAGAAATTCGACCTTCCACCATGGATGCGCCGAGAGTGCCGGCATTGAAATTCACAAAACCTTCATGCATCACCGTGGTACCACTAGCCAGGTGCGCGCCGAGACGAACTCGATCGGCATCTGCAATACGGACTCCACTTGGAATCACATAATCAACCATGCGGGGGAATTTATCCACGCCATAAACGTGTACGGAACCTCGCGCCTTAAGTGTGATGCGCACTTCGTCGAAATCTTCCACAGCGCACGGTCCGGCCGATGTCCACACTACGTTAGGTAGCAATCCGAAGAGTCCCTCGAGATTAATGGAGTGCGGCGTGACGAGGCGATGGGAGAGGAGGTGTAATCGTAAATAGACGTCGGCAACATCACTGGGTGGCGCCTG
>WLIL01000081.1 GCA_009702245.1 Actinomycetota bacterium | reverse complement strand
CCGGACTTGACGCAGGTGTAGACCTTCTTCGATTCCAGGGCGACCTGGCCCGCTTTCTTACATGCCGAGCCTGGCTTGATAGCCGCGAGCGCACCTTGAACGGTGGAAAGAGTGAGGCCAGCAACAATGACGGAGGTGAGATGGACTCTGATTCGCATGGTGCCTAATCTACCTCTGATGCAAGAGTGAGCAAGTTGAGATCGAAGTGAAATGCCTAGTCAGCGCCAGATTCTAGGGCAGCGCGATCGAGAGATTCACCTTTTTGCTTGGGGTTGGAAGCTGAGGCAATTGCATCAGCCCCGCCCTGCTCAAGTGCGCCCACCAAGCGGAATTGCCCATCGCCAAGTTGTCCTTGAGCGGAGTACATCTCGAGCTTGGCGCGGGTATCTGCAATATCGAGATTCCTCATGGTTAATTGACCAATGCGATCAACCGGACCAAAAGCAGCATCCTCAGTACGTTCCATCGACAGCTTGTCAGGGTGGTAGCTCAACGCCGGCCCGGAGGTATTGATGATCGAATAATCATCACCGCGACGTAGGCGTAGCGTGACTTCACCAGTGATGGCCGAGGCCACCCAACGTTGCAAAGATTCCCGAAGCATGAGTGCTTGCGGATCGAGCCAGCGACCTTCGTAGAGCAAACGACCCAGGCGGCGTCCTTCCGCGTGATAATTCGCCACGGTGTCTTCATTATGAATACCACTGAGCAAGCGTTCGTAGGCGATGAAGAGCAGTGCCATCCCTGGAGCTTCGTAAATACCGCGACTCTTTGCCTCGATGATGCGGTTTTCGATTTGATCAGCCATGCCCAAGCCATGACGCCCACCAATGACGTTCGCCTCGTGCATGAGGTCGACGACAGAAGCAAATTCTTTTCCATTTATCGCAACTGGGCGGCCTTGGACAAACTTAATCAAAACATCTTCCGAAGCAATAGCAACCGTCTCGTCCCAAAAACGCACTCCCATAATGGGCTCAACTAATTCAATTGATGCATCTAGGTGTTCGAGGCGTTTGGCTTCGTGAGTGGCACCAAGGATGTTTGCGTCAGTGGAGTAGGCCTTCTCAAGACTGTCGCGATAAGGAAGTCCTTGTGCACTCATCCACTCAGACATCTCTTTGCGTCCACCGAGTTCGGCAACAAAATCTGCATCAAGCCATGGCTTATAGATTCTCAAACTTGGATTAGCGAGAAGCCCATAACGATAGAAACGTTCGATGTCGTTTCCCTTGTAGGTAGATCCATCGCCCCAAATCGAAACACCATCTTCGAGCATCGCACGTACGAGCAATGTGCCAGTTACAGCGCGACCGAGTGGAGTGGTGTTGAAATACTGCTTGCCGCCCGAGCGAATATGAAAAGCTCCACAGGCAATTGCCGCTAAACCTTCTTCAACAAGGGCAACTTTACAATCCACCAAACGAGAAAGTTCAGCACCGTACTGCTTCGCGCGACCCGGTACCGAATCGATGTCTGGTTCATCGTATTGACCGAGGTCTGCGGTGTAGGTGTACGGAATGGCGCCCTTGGCTCGCATCCATGCAACGGCTACCGAAGTGTCGAGCCCGCCAGAGAAGGCGATGCCGACGCGTTCGCCGACAGGTAGGGATGCGAGGACTTTAGACATGCCCCCAGCCTAACGGACGGTGTCGATCTCCATGGATTCCCGCCAGCGCGGTGAGGTAGTCCGCGGCGGATGAATGGTCTCATTGAGCACAATCATGTGTGGATGTCCGGCGATGTTGCGATCATGGCCGACCGCGAGCGCCTCGCCCAATTGATCGACTGACTCAATGCCGGTAAACGAAATGCCAAACGAAGCCGCCAGGATGGCCCAATCGGGAGTCACTAGGTCAACACCGCGTTCTGCATGTCCAAATACTTGTTGATCAAAGCGAAGCATTCCGTATCCGCCATCATCAACGATGAACAACGTCATCGGAATATGCTCTTGCACGAGTGTCGCTAATTCTCCGAGTGCGAACATAATGCCGCCATCGCCACAGATCGAAAGTGTCGGCGCATCGAATGCGGCCCCAATTGCTGCAGGGAAACCAAATCCCAAGGTGCCCCAACCCACAGGATAGGCAAGACGTCGAGGGCGCAATTGCTCTCCATACCCTGCATACCAATATCCCGCTGTTGTCATATCGCAGACCACGTTTGCATCTGCCGGCCACGACTTCTCAATTTCGTTGACAATTCCCATGCCGATCGTGGCGCGCTCATCGGCACCAAGTCGTGCGCGCATCGCAAGACCCGCATCGTAGGGTTGTGCCACCCACTTGCTCTTCTTTTCAATCATTGCTGTGAGCTGTGGTAAATCTTTGAGTGAGGCAAACACCATATGTGCACCGGGTAAGTTCGTACTCACTGGTTCCAAAGAATGGTTGATCGCGATCACTTGTGCTGGCACCGGCATTTGCCAGTTACGAGTATTCATTCCATCGAAATCTGAACCCAAGACTAATAACAAGTCAGCTTCTGAAGCTACCTGGTGAATCTCTGGTTCATGAATGGGACCGCCAGCAAGAAGTTCGTGTCCACCAAGGACTCCGCGACCGGCAAACGTGGTAACAATTGGCGCTGCTAATTTCTCGGCAAACTCTGCAAGCACACCTTGATCCATGCCTGCGCAGCCGCCACCGAGCCATAGCAACGGTTTCGTTGCTGTATTGATCATCGATACGGCCTTAGCAAAATCTGCATGCAGATTTTCAATTTCCACCAGCGGTAAGGCAAGTTCTCCAGTAACTGCACTCCCCAGCACATCTGATGGCACGCCAATGTAGGCGGCAACTTCACCGCGACGTTCCGCGAAGTGGAGGACTCGATCTAACGCATCAAGTGCGGCGCTTGCTGTTGTAGTGGAAAAGGCGAGCGGTGTTCCGTCAGCATCCTTGGATGCCAGTTGAGTAAAGAGCGCACTTTGATCTGCCATCTCATGCAATATTCCGCGACTCACACCCGGCTTGCGAAGCGCAGTGGAGACTTCCGAGGCGAGCACGATGACTTTGGAGTGGCTCACTGCGCCCTCGCCAAAGGCGGCCACCACATTGGCTGCTCCCGGACCTGTTGTAGTAATAGCCACGCCGAGACCGCCGCTGACTCGCGCCAACCCATCTGCGGCATAGCCGGCGGTCTGCTCGTGGCGCACCCCGACGATGGTGGGGATCTCGCCACTGGCCTCCCAAAAGGCCAGGTTATGTACCCCTGGCAGACCGAAAACGTGGGTAACCCCAGCGGCCGCGAGGCGTTCGAGGATGGCCTGGGCCAGGGTGGTGGCGGCGAAAGACATAGCGCTAGCGTCTCACATTTACGCGTAGGATCGAGCCGTGACCTACCTCTCTCAGAACCCCGCCAATTTTTCCGAAACCGTCGCCTCCTTCGAACTCGCCTCGGTCCATGACATCGTGAAGGCCGCCGAGGTAGCTAGCGCTGCCCAGCGCGAGTGGGCAGCGGTGCCGGCTCCCGCCCGTGGTCGCGTCCTAGCTCAAGTGGGCCGCCTCTTTGAAGCGAACAAAGAATCCCTCGCCGCATTGATGACTAAGGAGATCGGCAAGACATATGCCGAGTCACTCGGTGAAGTGCAAGAAGTCATTGACACGTGCGACTTCTTCCTCGGTGAAGGCCGCCGTCTCTATGGCCAAACCGTTCCCAGCGAGATGCCGAACAAGCAACTCTTTACGTATCGCATGCCCGTCGGCACCACAATGATCATCACTGCCGCAAACTTCCCGGCAGCAGTTCCGTCTTGGTACTTGGTCCCAGCACTTCTCACCGGAAATAGCATCGTATGGAAGCCCGCCGAAACCGCAGGAGCAATTGCTACCGCGATGGCACACATCTTCCGCGCCGGCGGCGTCCCACAAGGCGTGCTCGACGTAGTGATTGCAGATGGCGCCACGACAGGCGCAGCGCTCAACGAAGTTTTGGAACGCGGACTCATTCAAAAGGTCGGCTTCACCGGCTCAACCGAGGTAGGTCGAAAGATCGGCGAACTCTGCGGTCGCCACTTGCAATCACCTTGTTTAGAACTTGGTGGCAAGAACCCCATGATCGTGATGCCCGATGCCACGATCGATCTCGTTGTTGAAGGCGCGCTCTTTGCTGGCTTCGGCACTGCCGGCCAACGGTGCACTTCGATGGGAACACTTTGGGTGCACGAAAAGATTTACGACCAAGTAAAAAACGCGTGGGTGAGTGCCGTCGAGAATGCGATCATCGGCGACCCCACAAAAGCTGTGCTTTATGGCCCCATGATTAGTGAGGCGTATCTCAATACCCACGTGAAGAATCTCGAAATGGTACAAAGCCATCACAAGATGCTCGGCTCAACTAGCACAGGCCGCATCACCGCGAAGAATCCACGCAAAAACTTCCTTGGTGATCCAGATAAGGGTTACTTCGCACACCCCACCATTGTCGAAGGAATCGTGAAGAGCGATGCGCTCTATCACACCGAAACTTTCGGACCACTGGTAGGCCTTGGCAAGTTCTCAGACCTCGATGAAGCCATCGACCTAGCAAACGCGCATGGTTACGGTCTCTCTTCAGCGATTTACACCAACGATCCTAAGAACGTGTGGAAATTCCGCGAGCAAGTCAGCTCCGGAATGGTCTCAATCAATAACTCCACCTCCGGTGCAGAGGCACATCTACCCTTCGGCGGTAACGGTAAGAGTGGAAATGGTTCACGCCAGAGCGGTATTTGGGTGCTTGATCAATTCACTCGCTGGCAATCAGTCAACTGGGATTACTCAGGTCGTCTGCAGAAAGCCCAGATGGACATCATGGAGCTTCCGTACGATCCGGACTTCCGTCTGTGAGTTCGCTACCTGCCCGCAGTGACGTTGTCATCGTAGGCGGCGGAGTGATGGGTACTTCCACCGCATTTCACTTGGCAGAAGCCGGTGTCAATGTCACTCTCCTGGAACGCGATTCGTTGGCTAGCGGTTCCACCAGCAAAGCCGCCGGTGGTGTGCGCGCAAACTTCAGTGATGAACTCAATATTGCACTTGGTTTGCGTTCACTCGAAGCATTCGAGAATTTCAAAGTTCGTCCGGGGCAAGATATTGATTTACATCAAGTGGGCTACCTCTTCATTCTCACCAAACAAGAGGATGTAGAACTCTTCGAAGGCTCCGTGAAACTTCAAAATTCCTTGGGCGTACAGTCGCGAATGCTCACTCCGCAAGAAGCGCAAGAGCTCTCACCATTGCTTAACATTGATGGAGTTCTGGCAGCCGCGTACTCACCCCGCGATGGTCACTGCACGCCGGAATCAGTCGTTCTTGGTTACGCCACTGGCGCTCGTAAACATGGCGCCTCCATCCACACCGGGGTTGAAGTCACCGGAATCGTGCACGATGGCACCACGATCACTGCAGTAGAAACCAGCGCAGGCCGAATTGAAACATCTACCGTCATCAACTGTGCCGGAGCCTGGTCACCACAGATCGGTGCCATGGTGGGATTAGATATTCCGGTTGTGCCGTATCGCCGAGAAATCTTGATTACCGAACCGATTCCTGATCTACCAAATAATTTCCCAATGACTATCGATTTCTCAACATCGTTCTACTTCCATCGCGAAGGTCCGGGTTTACTCACCGGATTTAGCGATCAAAGCGTAGAAGCAGGGTTCTCACTCAATCGCGATGACGGTTTTGCCGAAAAACTTGGTGAGCTTGCAATGGTGCGTGCTCCGCGCGTACTGGATGCGGGAATTCGATCTGGCTGGGCTGGACTTTATGAAGTCACTCCTGACCACAACGCACTCTTGGGTGAGTGGAAGAAGATGAGTCGTTTCCTTTATGCCACTGGATTTTCTGGCCATGGTTTCTTGCAAGGCCCGGCGATCGGTGAGATCTTCCGCGATATCTATCTCGGCAAGACGCCATTCGTTGATATCACTCCGCTCAATATCGAGCGCTTCGCTACGGGCAACCTGCGCCCTGAACGCAATGTGGTCTGAAGTAAAACTTGTCGTAAAAAGAGAAAACTCCTGATGATTTCTCATCAGGAGTACTTGGTAGCCCCGAAGGGATTCGAACCCTCGTAGCTGGCTTGAGAAGCCAGAGTCCTGGGCCGCTAGACGACGGGGCCAAGTTCTTCTCTTCTATATTCATTTGTATTTCGCTCGGTACTGCCTTGGTACTGACTGGGTACTGCTGCCGACTTACGTCTGCGCTGGGGTACCTGGACTCGAACCAAGACTAACGGAACCAGAATCCGTTGGGCTGCCAATTACCCCATACCCCATCAATTCGCTTGGCAAGGATAGCCGGTCGCCCCGAAGAGGTAAAAAAGCACCGCGTTTATGCGCCCCTTATCCGGTCTGGGCAGCCTTGAGGCGCTCCAGCGTGCGCTCCTTGCCGAGCAATTCGATCGACTCAAAGAGCGGTGGCGATACCCGGGCGCCGGTGACTGCCACCCGCACGGGAGTAAATGCATTCTTGGGCTTGAGAGCAAGACCTTCGATCAAAGCCGACCGGAGTGCGGTTTCGATAGCTTCCAACTTCCACTCTGTGATCGCATAGATCGCACCTTCTGCCGCAGCCAAGATGGGCATTGAATCAGCCGTAAGCGCCTTCTCTTTCGCCTCTGGATCTATGGCGAATTTCTCGGTGAAGAGGAAGCGGACGTAATCCGGAATTTCGGCGAGCGTGACGATGCGTTCGTGAATGAGTGGAATGGCGCGCGCAAAAAGTGCCTGCGCTTGCTCGCCTGTAAGCGCAATTCCTGCACCTTCCATGAACGGTAGAGCGCGCTTGATTACTTCCTCGACGGGTAGGGCGCGAATCTTGTCACCGTTAATAGCTTCCAGCTTCTTCATGTCAAAGCGAGCAGGATTCTTGCCTACTCGTTCGATAGTGAAAAGTTCAGTCATCTCTTGCATGGAGATATTCTCTTTGTCATCCCCTGGTGACCAACCTAGGAGCGCCAAGTAGTTGCAAATTGCTTCTGGCAAAAAGCCTCGCTCGCGATACCAAGCAATGGAAACCTCGCCGTTACGCTTTGAAAGTTTGGCGTTGTCTTGACCCATCACGAATGGGAGATGAGCAAAGATTGGATAATCCTCGGGCTTCACAGCCATGGCTTGGTAAACGCGAATCTGTCGAGGAGTTGAGGAGAGCAGATCTTCGCCGCGAAGAACGTGAGTAATTTGCATCATCACATCGTCAACAGCCACAGCCAAGGTATAGAGCGGTGAACCGTCCCCTCGTACGAGCACAAAGTCCGGTACGAAGTTGTGATCAAAGGTGACATCTCCGCGAATAGCATCATAGAAAGTCGTAGAACCATCGGGCAT